>JAEXAJ010000212.1 GCA_023458215.1 Bacteroidota bacterium | reverse complement strand
TGCGGTATAATTCATCACCATTATTTTCTGCAAAACCCAAGTTCAGCGACACAGTTACCAATTCACCACCTACCGAAGGAGAAACAACATTCTCTATACGTTCTTCACATCCCGTAAGACCCAAGAATGCAACAAACAGGCTCAAAAGCCCTAACCAACCATTTTCAAAAACTTCTTTCATATCATTAATCATTCAATTATTATTCATTTAGTCACCGGAATACCGGAAAATAATCCGTCCCGCCTCATGCATCTTTCGATACATAAAGCGGGACGGAAAACAATATTATTAAACTATCGAATTATATCCTTTTTTATACCTCCCAACATTTCCAACCGCGATTAGCACAGATATAAACCACGTATGTGCGCACCCGGTAATTAGGGAAATGCTTCAAAGTATCAGCGGCATAGTCATGTACCTGTTTCACATGTTCGGACAAAGGAGCTTCCAGCGCCAATATCTTTTTAGCATTCCGTGCTTTATAGTATTTAAACTCTACCAGACGGTCATCTGTATAATAATCAGTACCCGGAATACCCGTCATCTCGAAGTCTGCACGTCCCTCGGAGTTATTTTGCTCAATAGCGAAAGTATAGCATTTGCTCAAGTAGCGCGACACAAGTTCGAAGAAAGAGCAACGAATGAAATTCTCATTTATCTTATCAAACACTTGTGCAGGGAACTGACCGAGATATTGCTCGAAATAATTCTCTATCAGCGGTTCCAACCGACGTTCCGATGTGTAACGTTCGTAAATAGGAGCATAACGTTTGGCACCTCCGTCTATCTGATTCAACACATTATAGTAATCCATATAGATGCTGCGCATAGTCAAATTCGGAAGAGTCATGCGGTAATCATTATACAGAGTAGTCATACCTAGATAAAAAAGACTTACGGGATAGAAATTCTTATCGAAGAATTTCTGTTTGTTGAACTTACTGGAGAGATCATTGGCATTGTAGTACAAACCGTCATCAATGACCAAAGCATCCAACATTTCTTTGGAGTTTTCCAACGAGAGAGTGAGACGTCGCAACCAGTTTACATCAGTACGCAGATTCTCATCAACAAGCTCATCCGGAACCTCTCCCTTATTTACTGCAAACTTCTTCAGAAAATAAGTCAATATAGTAGCGTTGAACAACTTCTCACCTCGGGGACTGAAACGATATCCATCGTAGTTATTAACAATGAGTTGCCATATTTCATCGTAACGTTCCTGGCTCCCCGTGTATTTATCCAGCACATAGCGCAGATATGTTTCCGTCTCGGAATAAGTAAAGCCCAACATATTAACAAATTCAGGCTCCAGTGTCAGAATCTCAGCAATATTATACCCACTCGTCAAGTCATCCATCGTCACAGGCAACACACCAGTGCAGAAGCAAGTACGTATGCTACCTTCACCTATACCGGCTTTAATCACTTTGAAAAAGGTGCGCAAGAAGCTATCTTTTGTCGTCACTTGCTCATATAGCGGATCATTATACGAAGTCAGCAGTTGATTGGTAAAGTTATCATACTCATCTATCAACATGTAAACGGGAGGGAAATTACAGCTACGGGCATAAGCCAGCACCTCCTCCAGCATTTTCGATGCATTACCGCGCACACTGAACTGAAAATCACCAAAAAGATCACGATTGTGATTCACCATAATCTCCACAGGCGAACAATTCAAGTCATTGAAATTCTGTTCCAAATCCTCCATAGTTGCGCCCATCACCATCTTAGAGAAATCATAGCGCGCCACCATATATCGGTTATGTTCCGATGTAGGATGCTCCCCTATATAGGTACCGCCAAAAAGATCGTCAAAACGGTTGGCTTTAGTACGGTCATAGTAGTGCGCCAATGTAGATACCAACAAGCTCTTTCCAAAACGGCGGGGACGCAGAAAAACAGGAGCATTGTAATTCTCCAACCGAGAAATATAATCCGTCTTGTCAACATAATAAAAACCACGTTCCCGTAAATCGGCAAAATTGGCTACCGCATAAGGTATTGTTATTCTTGCTTGATTTTCCATCCTCACCATTATTTTTATAAGAGACACAAAGTTAAGAAAGTTTTTTTGTTTTCCGTTATTCCAGCATGTCAAAGAGCGAAAAGAACAAACACTAAGGTTTCTTCTGAATATTATCTTGCACGCATCTCACAGAGAAACCAAATTTCCAATCTATGGGATGCGTCACTGAGATTTGATTATCCTGAATCTGATAAATCAGCATGCCACTCGTTGTTTTCGTTCCATGTTGCGAAGTCCACTGATAAACCGTATTATTCTTTTTATCCCGATAATTACCGCTCATCTCACGAAGTGAAACGGCGGGAAAGAATATAGATTTGTCACCGTCCGGACCTACAGAAGTTCCATAATAAACGAATCCCGAACCCACAAAGTCCGATTGCTTTATCGGGTTGCTTGCAATAGATAGTATATCAGTACCATCGTAATACATGATATTATTAAATCGAGGCATTGTTGATTCCAAAGATCCTGTAGTGCCGTCATTTGCTCCAAATCCCACCCACATACAATATTTAAATGTACCATCGTCACTTAGTATAGAAGATATGTATTCCCTAAGAGTTGACTGCGTAGTACCATTAGAGGGAACACGCCATCCCTTCGGACAAGGATCATAAATTGTTTTAGGACCATCTCCGTTCCAATTGTAAGATGAGGCAGGATATTCATCATTTGTACCGGTACTAAATGTTAAAGGATTTTGTATGAGTTGATCCACTGTACTCAACTTACGCTTAGCAACATCCAACGGCTCTCCATATCCGTCATAGATAGTTTTCGTCTCTTTTGTCGTACCATCCGCGGCCGCAAAGAACGGGTCTTTACGTCCTCCCTGATAAAGCAGTCCAAGCGTACGCCTGCCATCAATCTGGTTATCTTGTATGCCCGCTTTAACAGCTCCCAGATTACGGTCCATGATAACACACTTGTAAAAAGCGCCATCCGGTTTCGTCCATGAGATACCTTGATATACTTGTACGGTGCCATTCAAAGTGGCATTCTGTGCATTCGATATAGCAATTTGCCTTGATGCGTCATCTGTTATTTTATTCGCTTCCAAACCGGCAGCTACATAATTACTGATCCAAATATGCCAGCTCCAAACTGTTAAGCCATCACTATTTTTAGCTTCAATTACAGCATTACCTCCTTCAGTTATAGGAACTTTTACATGTATCAACGCCTTCTCCTTATCTCCAATATCCGACACATTCACCAAATTTTCATGATGACCGTTGTCTATCACATACCCCATCACCAAGTCACCCGAAGTTCCGGCATCTTTGGTTTGCCATAAAACTTTAACAGAGGCGATTGTTTTATCTGTTGCCAAACTCGTTCCATCTGTCAAATATGTATTCCAGCCATTCGCACCAGCCTCATGTTTATAAGGATTGAAACAGATATTCGTACCGGGAATCATCATCAGGCAATTCGAAGTAGGTACCAAATTTGTACTCACCACCGGTGTCTGGTCCAGCAACTGAATACGCCCGTCTCCCCGATAATTCGCAGAATTGACCGTCAGTGTCCAGTCATAATCCGTATTCTCCCTCAGGTTGAAATCGGTGGTTTCTTTACCACCCAGGTAAGCACGGTAATACAGACGTTCCTGCTTCACCGAGTTGTCAACCACCAGCTCTACATACGACGCGGCGGTAGGGGCATTCTCTTTGGTTCGATAATAAGGCGAAGTAGCCTTTGCAGAACTGCCCCGCACATTGGCAGGAATCCATACGGTTTTCGTTCCGGCAACCAGTCCCGCGGCATCCGTCACGCGATAGGTATCGCTAAACTCGGACACAGCCGACGGATAGGTGGTTCCCCATTCTGTTTCCTCGGTCAGCGGAAGAATACGAAAATCCACCGGTACCTGACAAAGTTTCACCTCTTTCAGCACATAGCCGTCCGTGCCCAAAGCAGACGAAAGGTTCCAGTTCACCGTAAGTTTAGCGGCAAGGCGTTTCAGCAGCAAGCGTGCGTCATGAGAACCTGTCAAACTCTGTAGTTTACCGTCGTCCGTTACGTTTACATGCGGCAGATGGAGTATGTAGGGCATCTTATTCATTTCTTCCTGCGTTGCGCCGCTAGTAGGAATATTCTTAAAGATATCACTTGATATAGTCAGACCTTGGAAGCCGGAAAGACCGCCTGAAACGCCGGGGGCGGAATTGCCTTTCCCGCGTGCAAAAACAACCAATTGACAATCGTCCGCTTGCTTCAGGGTAAATGAAAGCTTCTGTCCGATGGCGGTAGCTCCGGCCGTATAATTTATACTTCCAATCAATCCACCGCCCTGTGTGTATTGTATCACATGAAGTTCATACAATGCATCCGGTCGGGTAATTTCAGCGGTTGTTTCTCCTGCACGGGTTTGTAACTTCGGGGTGGGCGTCACACTGAAAGCGCCATTTTGTACCTCTGCCGCCGTGCCGCTCGAGCGTGTGGTTTCACCAAGGCCGTAGCCGTCTTCCTCGTCGGCAAACCCAAAAGACAACTCTACCTGCACCTTTTTTCCGTCAGAAACAGCCGGGAAGGGTGCGTCCGGATAATCTGCGCAAGAAGCGCATCCGGCCATAAGAGCGGCACCGAACAGACATTTCATCAAACCCGTCCGGTATGTATATTTCATGTTATTCATTCTGTCCTATCTATCCTTTTTGAACTCCACTTTTTTTGTAATTGTCTCCACATCGTCGAATACTACAACCGCCCCGTCAGTAATTGTCACGCGTATGTCGCCACTATTCACGCCGCTGATGTTCACTGCCAGTTTATACTCATACCCACGCTGTATATTGTAATCTTTCAGCAGGTTCCCCCCCAGGTAGATGCTATATTTCACTTTAACGATACCCGGATATTGCTCGGTTTCCGTTTTAGGATATTTATAGTTTCCGGTCAGCACCACATAAGTACACCCGTCCAAATTCCCTCCCGGGCCTTTCTCTACCAATCCTTTTTCCGAAAATGAGGTTGCAGTGCCGGTACCACGCAGGTTTTCGCCCATATAAAAGTGGCAGTCGGTACCCGAAGCGAGTGAGGTATTTCTGATAACAACGAAATCGGTGGAGATATCCCCCAATGCCGGATAAGTCTCCGATAGTGCCCCACCTCCACGGCTGTAAAGAGCCATCTTTTTCGGAAGATTCTTCACCTTCACAGAGTCAATGTCTATGTATCCTTTGAAGTCAGCCGCCTTGTTCCATCGTACGGTAATACGTGCGCATGGATGCTGCAAGGGTGCTACCAACACTACCTTACCGCTCGCACCGGGAGAATACTCCAACGGACCGCAAGTCAATAATGCGGGTTGTGCCGTCTCTCCCGCTGCGATACCGACTGTCATCTTTTTCAAGGCAGTCTCACTCCTGTCCGCTGTAGTCGCTTTGATAAATTCCGTCAGAAAGCCGGTACCGGCATTGACTATAATATAAAAATTACTACTGTAGTTTGAAAAATCGGAGGTAGCAACCCTGATAGTCTTATTATCCTCTATTTGCCCTATGGCACTACCGGAAAAGTTCTTTCCCATAATGAAAGCTTTCGTTTCTTTATTATACTGCAAGACCCATACATCACTGATAGTAAGCTCGTCTATACCGGCACGGGTAGTTACCTCCAAAGCGGGAGGAAGCGAAAGTTGAAAAACAATCCCGCCTTCCTCACCCGGAGTTTCCACCCCGTCAGTACAACCGCACCCGATGGCGGAAAGCATTCCCAAGCAAAGCAGGAAGAGCCATTTATGCATATATCCGATATGCCTTGAATATTTTGTCTGTTTCATATCCCGAAGTTATTTGTTCAGTCTTTTCCCAATCCGTCCGAAGAAAGGGTTACGGTATCATATTCTCTCACTGCCAGCGTCAAATCGGTAGGTGACAATATGCCATAAAAAGTCAGGGTAAATTCAAATTCATACGTCATGCCCGGCAATAAGGTCTTCTGTATGGAAGCCTTGTAGGAATCTGTAACATATTTGGTTTTATTTTCATACCACACTTTCAGGTTTACGTCAAAATTCAGCAGTTGCGATCCGTCCACCGGCAGCACTACAGACGGCTCACTTACCCAAGGTTTTTTATAATCATTGGGATTCTCACTGGTAAACCCGCCAAAAGTATAAGAATCCTTATATACATTTGCGGATGAAGCGGAAGGCACCGCATCCCAGTCCGTTTTCCCCAGCCCGTAAGTCAATGACAAAGGCAAGCCGGTGATGGTAATATAATTAGGCTTCTCAATTCCGGTTATCGTAACCGGAGAATCCGAGTTTCCCTTCACCTTCACTTTCACCTGCGACCCCATACGGGTGAAAGGATTATTCAGTTGTACGTCCAGCCTGCTATCGCCGGTACTATTAGGTTGTACCACTACATTCTTTAATATGGTGTACATGATGTCTTTACCGTTTCCGGTTTGGATATTGCCGGTACCCGCTATCAATTCCGGCGTTTCACTTTCCAAATTATAAGATATCAGATAAAGGTCATACGCGCCACGATAAAGATAAAGCTCACCGGTAGCCTTGGCAGGCCCGGTGGCGGTTGCAGCGGTAGTTACCGTGTAAACTGCGGTTGCTTTGGGTGAAGCCAAATCCGTGGCATCCTTCGGGTATGCATACACCCGGAACGTTTTTCCCAGAGCCATGTCCTGCGGTGCTCCTTCGGCACGCGTACCTGCCTTCTCCTCCACCTCCGCAGTGTAGCGGTAAAGGAAGAAACTCACAGCAACCGGTTCACTTGTGTCAGGTTCCGGAGACAATATCTCAGAAGAACTACATCCCGCCGGTACTGTCACGCCAGTTAGAAGCAAAATACAAGCGCCCGCTATTAAAAGTTTTCGTTTCATATCCACCTTTCCTTACTAAATACCAATATTCGTATTCTGGTTTGCATCACTCTTCCAGTCGTCTATCTGCATGCCGTTTAGCCCTGCCTCCATTTTATCCACTGTTATCGTATAAACATAATGGTTACCGGCTGCCCATTGTACGGCGTTCACTACCTTAGTCTCAAACGTACGGTCTGCCGCCTCACCGCCTACACGCACCGTCAGGCGGAACGAAAGGATGGACTCCGATGCCGTCATGGGTGCTACCAGGCAAGTCACGTTCGGATTGCTTAGTGTAGCGGCCAAAGTTACACCCGTCGCATCGGTCAACGTTAATGAAGAGACGGATGCCAGACCGTTCAGTACGCCGGTTCTCAGATTCATAGTTCCCACACCCGTCTGCAAGCGGTTCGTAGCACTTAATATTTCTACCGACTTCAATTGCAATGCTTCTGTGGCGGCAGTAGATTTCTTTACCTTAAAACTGACTTTAGCAAGGGCATGATGCATTGAAAAGTTAGCGGTTCGCCGTGCAGGAGTGACTTGTGTATAAGTGACGGTAGAAACCGTTACCGTATTTTTGTCTCCCGCAACAGGAACGGCGTATAAATAATCATCCTGGCCTGTTGCCTTAAAATCCTTCGAACCGGTAGCCACGTTCACCGATACGGGCACCGTATGATTACCGTCCGTGCGATTGGTTACGCTGCCCGCTACCGGATAGCAGGCATACAAATAGGCATCACCACCATTCTCACTTGCTATCAACGGTGCAGCATCCGATCCCCAGCTACCACCCGACAACAAATACTTTGTCAGCGGATTGCTTCCGTATTCCGCATGCGTGGTTTTCGTCGCATACACACTGATCGCCGAGACGGACGTCACGGAAGCACGGGTAAGTGTAGCGGGATCTTCCGGCATATTTACCGATTGTAATTGCAGCGCCGTCTCTTCCGGCTGCGGCACCGGCTGTAGTCCGTTTTCCTCACAAGCCCCCAGTATCAGAGAAACAAGGAGTAGGCTACCGAATATTTTTAAATTTGTCATCATACCACAATTAAAAGTTATTTTTTAGACAACAGGACATCAAGTAGCACTGCCACTATCCTCTTCTATCGGATCACTGAACCGAAGCACCGTTACACCCGTCAGAATCAGTTCGCTCGTAGAAGTAAATGTATATTGATAATTATATCCTGCCTTCATCGTCAAAGAGACATCCTGTTTATAACTCTTTGTACCATCTACATTGGCTATCAGAGTAATAGTATATGTCCTGTTGCCCGGTGCAATGATACCCGCAAACGAATAGCGTTTCTGATTGCTCGAAACATCGGTTTGCAGAAGATTGATAGTCTCGTCGCCACTGCCTCCCCGGATAGCGTTTCCCGCTACCGAAGCGGTAACCGAACCTTGTCCGTCACCGTATGAGACCACCACGCTGATCTTTGCTACTGCCGGGGTAAAACTGAAAGTCACTTTGTTTCCGGTCAACACACCCGTAGAGGTTAGTTGCCTGCTTTTCCAAAAACCGGAGTAAGAATTCTGCCCTTGCAGTATTCCCGTAAATACGGTAGGATAAGAAGCTGTAAAAACATCACCGGTATTACTGGTGACAAGGGGGTTTGCCGCATCCTTGGGCAACCATGTACTGTTCCCTTTCTTATACGTTACTTCCGCTCCGCTGTTCTTCCGGATCAAGATTTCATCGGTATCGTCGAATGTCAGCTTGTCATAATCCGATGCTCCTGCGGTAGCTCCCGTAGTACGGGTGACGGTCTGCGGGGCAATCTCCGCCGATACCTCCAGCAGACGAGGCACATCGTCTGCTTGCTGTGCACAAGAGGCCAGACACCACATACCGATTGTCATTATAAGTATCTTCTTCATTTCTTCAACTTCACTTTCAAGTAAGACTTCCGTCAAAGACGGATACATTCTCCCAAGGTTTTATCGTTTCACCTACCGGAACCAATACATCGTTCCGGATAGTCAACGTATAGATATAATTCTTTCCGGCAATTCTGCCGCAGGAAACACTACATTTATAGCTCACCCCGTTCGAGGTAGTTACTGTTACCTTTATATCCGTAGCCGCTTCTTTGGGGGTGATGATGACATGCCATTCATGCTTTGTCGCATCCGGACAGAAAGGATAGACATTTTCGTCATTGCTACCGCCGGAATAAAGCCCCGCCCCTTGTACCGAGAAATCGGAAGTGGCGGTCAATGCAACGCTGCCCTCAAACTTTAGCGTCAGTTTCACATTCTTATGTTTGAACCAGTTCGGATCTTGAAAAGAAAGCACACCCGTATTCGAAGCCTTTACCGTTGCCGGAGTTTCCAAACGGTTGCTCAGGCGATAATTTTCCGCCTCGCTCTGGTCGGGACGCACACCGTTATAATCCAGCGGATAGACCGCCCGGTAGGTAGCGCCGGACTCAAAAAGAATCTCACTGCCCGCTACGGCAGGTTCCCATGCCGTGCCGTTATACCGGTAGTCCACCGTAGAAGATGCGCTGCCGCTGCGTGTACGGGTGATACGGATACGGTCGTTTGTTTTAAAGGTGCCGCGGTCATAATCATTCTCCGCTGTGGAGCGGGTTACCGCCTCTCCGCATGAAGTGCCTTCAATACCCGCAACAACAGTCAACGGACTACCCTCAGGCAACGGAAAGCCCTCACTTTCCGTGCATGCTCCCAGCATCACCACCCAGCAGGACAAGCACCCGATTATATATTTTCTCATACGTTCCATTTCTTAACTGATTCTTAATCCGTTACCGGAGGCATTACTTCACTGCCTGTAACCGTTTCCCAACCTTCGATATCCGCACCGGAGATAGTAATACCGCGTTTTCCCAAGGTCAAGGTATAGACGTAGCGTCTCCCCTTCTCCCAGGCCTTATTGAAGACGTCCGTACTCTCGATCAACAAAAGCCGTTCCGTATCCGTCTTAGTTAGCGAAGCCTCTCCCAATAATAAGGAAAGCTTGACGGAACTACCTGCCGCAGATTCCGGTTTAGGTACTACCAGTCCATAGGCAACGGTAACAGGGCTACCCACTGCACCCACTTGCTTCGGATTTGCCGAAGGGGTAAAAGACAATTCGCCGGAATTGCCCTGACCGGAAAGCGAGCCGTTTGCCAAAGACATCGTACTATTACTGATAATCTTAAAAGGTACAGCACCGCTATTAGCGGTCAAAGTAATCTTCTTTACATAGTCATACGTAACATCGGCAGGGCGGTCAGCGGCATTCACCATGCGGAAGGTGATTTGCGCCAACGCATGCTGCATGTAGATGACCGGGGTAAAAGCGGTATTGCTCACCGGAACTGCCTCTTCCGAACCGGGCGTACTTGTTCCCGCACCATACATGTAGTCGGTTGCGGAGCAGGAATATTCATTCTCCCCGTTGAAGGTTTGTGCGGCGGGAATACTACCGACAGCGATAGTAGGTCCTCCGGATGCATTCCCCGTAACAGCCTGTGCGGAAGGCGACCATGCAAAAAGCCTGCCCTGCACGCCATGTACGTAAACCTTGGTTGCCGGAGTCCATGCTTGTCCCCCGACCGTTGGCGCAGTAAAAATAGTACCTGCGCTTGGCGTTCCGGGATAAAGGGTATTGTCCGATGCACGGGTTACATAGATGCCGACGGTATGAATCCGGTCGGCGGCCGTACCAACGTTGTTCACGATGGAACGGCTGCCGGCAGAACATGCAGTAGCAGTAGTAACGCCTGGTTGCAGGGCAATGCGTTCACCTTCTTCAACCAAATGGTTTTCCTCCACACATCCCCCCAGGAAAAGGGGGATGCAGAGGAGTAAAAGAACTTTTCTCATATTATACTATTTAATTTCCAGATCGTCACCGGCTACTTCAGACCATTTTGTAACTTCCACCGTAGTAACTTCAAGATCGGTACCTCCCAGTTTCACCGTATAGAGGTTATTGTTACCCGCCAGCCATTTACCATCAGTTCCCGTAGCTGTTGGTGCTTTCAAGTTCACCGGATAATCGGCACCATCCACCGTAAAGGTTGCTTGGATGTTATCATTTCCGATGGATTCATTGATTGGCAATACCAGAAAGCTGAATTTCTTAGAGGCATCTTTGTCAGCAACAAGTGTATATCCGCCCTGAATGGAACGTGTGTACTTGGCATTCCGTGCAGTTCCCG
This sequence comes from Bacteroidota bacterium, assembly GCA_023458215.1. The sequence goes on along the minus strand of JAEXAJ010000212.1, from coordinate 43,691 downwards.
GTGTAATAATACCGTTGGTTATATTCATTTTCGGACTGGTACCTTTGCTCAACATACTTTTGCCTGCTGCATTCTCCACGATAAATTGTGTCAGACTTCCCGCACCTTTGTAGGAGGCATCTTTATATACACGAAAACTTACCATGGAAAGGGCGTGTTGCATCGTTAGCTTTACACTGCTTTTGCCAGCCGCATTCGATACGTTATTGACTGGTGTCGCCCACATGCAATCGACTTCGGCAGTGGCGGAAGCAATAGTCGTGGATGAAGACGAAGCATTGTCAACTGCGGTTATAGTGGTAGTGGCATCCCCTTCCACTAAAGTAACAGAGATTGTCTTATCAGTTTCATTATACCTATTAGTAGCAGGATAATATCCATAAATAGTAGCCGCCGCATTCGTCAGAAAAATCTTATCCGTTTCGTTGTTGTTCCAACTACCTCCACTATACGCATATTTCGCATAGTTATTATTTTTTTCAGTAGTATAATCATTGCCTCCCGTAGCATATACAGCCACCTCCGTCATGGACGAAGCTTCCTGTATCGCACTGCGTGTCGTCGCCACTACAGGATTTATCTGCAATTCTACCGGCTCCGTATTTTCTCCGTCAGTTCCATTTTCACATCCGGCAAACAGCATGGCACAGGGCAGCGCCCAATACATACACCGAAGGATGTTCTTCTGTTTTTTCATAATAGTTATCTTTTCTATTTTCTTTTTTGTAGCATTAATCTCTCTCCAATCTCCACATCGCCCGCTTCTACCAATGTCCATTCTTTCACCTCGATAGAGGTGATGGAAAGTGACTTGTCAGCAATAGTCAAAGTGACCTCGTGGGACATGCCCGCTTTCAGAATCTCCGCACCGGACACACCGCCATAGGAAACTTCGATATTGCTGTACGTACCTACAGAGGTTTCTACCGTCAGCGTATATGTATCGGCATCACCGGGTGGCGGCAACATCAAGTTCCCCACTGCCACAGCATTGACACCCGTAACCTCCGTACCACCGCCCGAAGGTGTCAGTGACAAGCCGGGAGTTGTAGCGGAAAATACCGGTATGCCTGTACTTAGCGGTACGGTAGCTTGTGTCTTCGCCTCGTTCACCGTAATACGGGTGATGTTCACCGCCAGTCCATCCGCTTGCTTCTTGCAGGCTTTGAAGCAAAGACGGGTGAGCAGGTGATTGAATGTAAGAGACTTGTCCTTACCAGACTGTGTGTTTCCGGAGAATCGTTCACCGTCCCAACGGTTGCCTCGCAACTCCTGTACATAGAGCAAATCTTCCTGTCCGGTCAATGTGTAAGAAACCTCTCCATTCACCGGCGCTACTTTGGGAGCGTATGCCACCAAGTATAGATAAGCGCCATAACGGGGATAGAAAGGAGAGTCCAGCGTGGTGCCACCGTTCGTTTTAGGTGTCCACGCCATAGTTCCATCCGTACTGACAACGGCTTCCCAAACGCCTTCATACTCGTCCTCACTTAGGGAAGCATAACTTCCTGAAATGGTGGAGAAGGCAACCGAAGCATCGAAAGCCTCTTTGGGTTCGGTACGGGTAGTCGCCGAGCCTTGCAATGCACCGCCACGGGCACAAAGGTGTACAGGGACTTCCACCTCACCCCCAACTGGCAAAGTAGTTCCGTCCGTGCAACTTTGCGAGAGCAAGAGCAGGCAACAGCTTGAAAGCAACCCGGATAGTTTTCGTTTCATACGCATGGCACAAGATTTAATGTATTATTTCAACTCTGCCGAACCGGGGGTTCCTACTTTCCACGGAGCTACGGTCGCGGTTACATTGATGATGGCAACACCGGAACCGGAAGCCGTTTCCGGCTCGGTAACATTCAGAGTGACAAGGTGTGACCTTCCTGTTACTGTGGCCAAATCGGAAGAGGAAGAGGATGTGGCGTCTTTAATAGGTACATTGGAGAATAATAAATCAGCTCCATTGACCGTCAATGTTACATCCAATTTCACGAAAGACTCGCCCTTAATCATAATAGGACTGCCGATTCGGGTAGCTGTCGTACTCAATACAGGATTATTGACCTCGGAGAGATCCAACGGAGACGCAGCGCTCCAGGTAACAACTCCATCGGCGGCATTCACCGCTTGAGGTAGTTGGACACTTTGAACCTTGATTTCCTTCACTGTAACGGTTTGGCCGGTCCAAGCACCATTGCTGGAAGCTTTCGTCATTTTCACTTCAAAATTCAATTGAGTGGTAAGGTGCTCGAAAGACAAACTAATAGTACTTTCCGGTGTAGCCGAAGTACCCGCATTCACAGTCTTGGCATACATCACGTCCTGTTGTCCGTCCACATTATTCATGGTGACTACCGTACCAGCCAAAGTACCGGTAGGAGCCACTGCCGCCAGATGGGATTTTGTTGAGGTGTTTTTATTATCATAATAAAGCGTCGGATTCAAACTGACCTCCTTTCCGCTTCCTGCTTTAAAAGAAGCTGTGGCTGTGTTGGCACGCCCCTCCAATGCACCATTATTAATATCATTTGTCTTCTTGGCAACGAAGCCTGCCCAATTCTCAGTCTCTCCGTCACACATCAGCACGGTAGCCGTGACATTAGCACCGTCCTCCACCACAGCACGGGTCAATCCTTGCACACTCTGACCGATATGGATCGCTTTCGCGTTTACAGGAACCTCGGGAGTGCTTGCTTTTTCATTCTCACTACAGCTCACTGCCAAAAGCGCCAGAGCTGCCAAAGTAATTCTTGTTCTCATGTTTAATTCGTTTTTAGTTGATATATTATGAATTATCTGATGCTGATTTTATATTCTTTTACTTTTTCTCTTTATCAGGAACTATTTCACCGCTGCCGCCGTTGCCGTCCTTCCAAGAAGTGACCGTAGCCGTAGCACTGACCTCCACAGGTGCGGGAGAGACGGGGTCGGGAATATCCACCTTCACCGTATAGGCCACACCACCCTCACCCACTCCTCCTTCGAACTGTACCGGAAGGTTCGTATAAACCAGATCGTTCGCCGGATTATCGTCAACCGCCAATCGAAGGTCGATGGTAAATTCCGCTTCCGGCTGTACAAGCACATAACCCGGAAGGTCGGCAACACCGTCCTCGAAGGGAAGGCCGAAGTTGTCGGCAGGAGCCTCATAGACCGTGACGGTAAGAGTAGAAACATCGCTGCTCAATTCTTCGGTAAGTAGCGAAAGCGTAACCTGCCGGGTCAGCCCGTTTAGGCTGAGTGCACGAACACTGTACTTGCCGTCGTCCGCTACGTCCAATTTCAGACTGAAGCTTAATTGGGTAAGCAGATGGCGGTGGGTAAGTTGACGCTCCTCATCCATAGTGAAAGGGCTATCTAGTGAACCGACGCACTCTGAGGTCATCAGCAAGTCTTCCTCGCCTGTAAGCGTATAGATCAACGTGCCATCCGCATTCATAGGAGCGGGAGGATAGAAACTACGCAGATAAACCCGACTGCCATCCTGAGGATAGTAACGGGCAGGAGAAAGCGTTATTTCATTGCCGGTGGCAACACCATCCCAACACTCTGTATAGACGCCCGGAGCATTGCCGTAAGCCACGCAAATGGGAGTGCCTTCGAAAGCATCTACCGCAGCGCGTGTCCGGATACCGGTATAGAGGCGGATAGCAACAGGTTCGGGCTCAGGTTCCGGTTCAGGACGCAACTCCAGAGAACGTTCCGTACAAGAGCTAAGAAGCGCCGCAGGAAGAAGGAGCCACAAAAGCAACAACTTATATAGGGATATTTTACGTTCCATATTCTCTTCTTATTTTGCCAGCCAGCGGTAGCTGAGACTGAGGTTAAAACCTGTGATACCCCAACGTTCCGAAGGGAAATCATGATGATAATAGGCATGCTCGGGCTCGTTGTCGTAAGCCTTACCGGATGCTTTGCGGTAGCCGCCACGCAATCCTACCTCAAAACCCAGATGGCGGGTCAGAGGGAGATAGACGCCCGCTGAAAGACCGGTACTCCAATAAGTACCGGTAGAGCTAAGCCCACCGGAAGTAGTGTCAGCATTGGGATCGGGACGGTAGTCGAAATCACCGGACTGACCGTAAACGCCGAGATAAACCCAGCGGAATGCGCCGTCACCGTTGATCCAAAGTCGGGGTTCGAAACCATAACCGGAGATGCCCCAGAATTTATCGTTCTTGCCACCTTCCCAATGACTATATTCAGCGGAAGCCTGCACAGACCAACGACGGGCGAAAAAGAATTCAGCCGCAAGATTGGGACGGAAAGAGGCAAGATCACCTCCGGAAGTCAAACCTGCCCATGTGAGTAGGTTTGTTTTCAATGAGATGATGGGGACACCCGACACGAAAGACCCGGATTCGGGATGCGGGCTTATCATACTCTTTTCAAAACTTTGCGGCAAGACGGGAGCAAATAAGCCGCTCTTCTCATCATATATAAGAGAAATGTTTTGTTGTTCCGCCACAGTTACGGCTACCGGCACGGACGGAGAGGCCGGGCTTTTAAGTTGTACCGTACAAACAGCCGCATTACGAAGCAAAGGAAGCAGCTTTTTCTGTATGTAATCGTAGGCTGAACCACGGTTTAGCCGTCTCAGCAGGGACTTGCAACGTTCCGTATCGGGAACCTCGGCCAGTATCTGCAACACATCGTCACGGTCGGGAACGGAAAGGTCGGCAGTCACCAACCGGCGAAGCCCCGCCCAGTTCTCGCCCTGCGGACGGATAAGGATGCGGTGTTGGTCAAGATGCGGATATTTCCAAAGAAGATAGCCTTTCACGGCTACGGCACGAGTGCGTGCCAAACGGAAGTTATAATGGGAGTTACCGTCCGGAGAAGCGTAGGCAGTGATTACCAAAGTATCGATACGGGCGGCGGAAAGGCTGTCTGAGAAAAGGGAGCTGAACGCTTCCAAAGTATGAGGATTGTCCATATAGCCGTATTCGACCAGAGAACGGTCGAAGCGGAAATGGAGCAGTAAAGGACTGCCACAAAGCGTATCGCAACCGGCAGACAAGCTACGGGAGGACCACGCGGAAGTCGGCAGCAGTAAAAGGCATACTATCAGAAGGGCTCTTATCATCTCAATTTATTTTGTTCGGTTCTTAAAAATCGGTCATCTTGATTTCCGAAAGGTAAATGCGGGTCATCTGGTTGATGACGCCCAAACGGTTTGCCGCACCCCGAAAGCGAGTATATAGTTCTTCCTTCGTGGGCTGGTTGCAGTTCAGGTGTTCGCCGGTAGCTTCCAAAACATCCAGAAGGGTGATCTGGTACAGGGGGCGACAGAGCTTATAGGACGATACAACACCGGAAGCAGAGTCAGATGACTTCAAATGAATAAGGCCACCGGAAACAAGTTTGCGTAAAAGCAGAGAGAGAGTCTCAGCAGAGCAAGTGCTAGTTTCCAAACGGCTGGAGGAAGTGCCGGAAATATCACCTAAAAGTGAGATAGCTGTTTGAGTCAGAGGTGTTAACATAGCTGTTGATGTCTATTATTTGTTTGTTGATCAATTGTTACTTTTGCTGTTACTCCGTAAGTAACGGGAAATGAGTGCTATTACTCCGTAAGTAACACTAAGACACAAATACAAGAAATATAAAGCGTTATAGGCACGAAAAGTATCAAAAAACAGCAAGTACGTGAGAATAGAGCGTAGGAAGTGCAGAGTCCATGTTAAGCCCAAAAACGTGGAAGGGAGAATTACGGGTGTTCTCATAGCAAAAAAGATGCACAGTATGTAGATTTATTGTTTGCTTGCCGAAGTTATAAGCTGAAAAGCCTTAGTTTTGTATCAAATTTTAATTTTTATAATTTGTTTTTACGATTTTATTCATATCTTTGCCACGGATTAGTATTCCGTTACTTACGGAGTAACACAGATTTCAAGCCCTATTCCACAAGGTTCTTCGGCCCGTATGTATGTAATCAATTATTATCTTATTTACTTTTTCAAGTTCACCACCTTCAAAGCTTTTCAGATAAGTACGAGTAACCTCAAGGGAAGAATGACCCAGACCTTCCGAGATGATCTCTTCGGGAACTTGGCAATACTTGGCAAGAGTCGCCCAGGTATGACGGGCAGTATAGGAACTCACCTTCACACCTTCCAAACCGCAATAACCGGGAAGCAGGGAAAGACCGTAGTTCAGAAGGCGGAGCCGGCGACAATATTCACGATAGATGCTTTCGCCTGACGACAAACCGTCAAAGAAACGAAACAGGTAAGGAGAGGAAGCATCCACACTACGGTAGCGGTCAATCAGCTTCATGGCCTCAGCCGTAACCGTGACCTTCAATCCAGTGCCCGACTTCTGGCGGCGGCATTCAAGAATCGTACACCCGGAAGCGTCCGTGTGGAGGTCGTCACGGTGAAGGTGAAGAAGGTCAACGTAAGGCATGCCCTGCAAATGAACCATCAATGAGAACAGATCACGGGATTCAAGGACAACGGCAGGAAGGCCTTCCTTGGCAGACAAGTCAGCGTCCAGCAACACATGTACCTGCTCCGCCTCCAAAGCACGCTTCTGCTCGGACTTCACACCGGTAAACACACCGCTGAAAAGACGGAACTCACCGGGAATAAGTTCTGCATCAACCGCACGGTTATAGACCGCCCGCAAAGAACGCACATACGTGGAAACCGTATTCCAACTGCAAAGTTTGTCACGCAGATGCCTCTCGAACAGTTTGAGGGAACGACGCGTCAGACCTCCGAAGAAGACTTCACCACCCCCCACAAATTCGGTAAACGCACGAAGGGCATACTGATAGACGTGTGCCGTTCCGAAGCGTTCTTCCAGTTTCAAGTCTTCAATAACACCCAGCAAATAGTCGGTAAAGCTCAAAGGCTTGCTCTCTTTCTTGCTTGTTTTCTCAATCTTGCTTTTTTCTTTCATAACTCATTCTTTTTTAGTGAAACATTGATTAAAGATACCGAAATGATATCGGAAATCATGAGACAACACAGGAGGACATCAAAAGGTTGCAAAGGCGGAAAAGGTTAAGCATCGTTAAAGTATTTAGGGCATAAACAGGAAAGAATCAGGACAGAAAAGCCTTATATATACTATAACGGGCGCGCAAAATTAAAAGGTGAGGATCGAAACGGTAGGATATGTTTACATAACATAGATATGCACGTATCAACACGCTATCCGCCTCAATCTTTTTTTGTATAGTTTTGCGTAGGCATAGAGAATGAACGGTCCGAATCTCGTAGAGGAAGGGGGCGTTCATCGTAGAGGAACAGCCCGATCATCGTAGAGGAACAGGCCGCTCATCACAGAGAAAAGACAAACCCGTGTAACCATTTGTATAACAATGTTTTGCAAAGCATCCGTCCTACAAATCCTTGTATGGATTTTTATGCTTCAAGCGGATACTAAAATCTTTTGCAGGAAAGCAGAAGAGCAAAACATAATAAATTACAAATTAAAGACAAATGGTTACAATCACACTGCCGGTAAAAAGCTACCTGGCAAAGTACATCCGTGTACATTACGCACAATCAACGGAGAACGGCGCCGTCCGTCTGCCAAGTTCGGGAATACTCTACAACGCACTGCACCAACTCACCAGCAAGCGTCCCAAAGGCGCATCATGGAAAGACGAAGGAAATCTGACACTCGTACTGCCCCACCCCGCCATCGGCAAGTCACCCGACGTTTACAACTACCTGAGCAGGGAAAACGCCCAAATACTGGAAAAAAAATCGAATGGCAGTTAAGAATAGAATTCTACGAATTCCTGTTGATAAATAAATTTAAAGAAGGCATCATGTACAAAAAATCAGTTCTTCTGTTTATGGAGAAATACGATATCATGGAGGAAGAACTCTCACCGGAGGCGCTGATAAAGGGGTTCCAAAGGTGGAGGAAAAAGTAACATTACAATTTTGCATTGTAACCCCAAATATTTCCTATTTTTGCGGGTGAAACAAAGGAATCATTTGATATGGCAACAGAAAATAAAATAATGTATTTTGAAAATCGGGAAGATTGGCGAAAGTGGCTGACTGACAACTTCGATACTGCCAATGAAATTTGGTTTGTATTCCCTCTTAAATCATCAGGCAAAAAAAGCATTTTATACAATGATGCAGTGGAAGAAGCCCTTTGCTTTGACTGGATTGACAGCACGATAAAATCGCTGAATAAAGAACATAAAATTCAGCGATTTACCCCCAGAAATCCCAAAAGCACTTACTCGCAAGCCAATAAGGAAAGGCTTAAATGGTTATTGGAGAATAAAATGATACACCCAAAATTCGAGGATAAAATACGAAACATGTTATCTGAACCTTTTATATTTCCAAATGATATCATTGACAAATTGAAAGAAGATAAAACGGTATGGAAAAACTATCAACTTTTTCCGGAAACCTATAAACGCATCCGAATTGCATATATTGAAGCAGCGAGGATACGTCTTGAAGAATTTGAGAAGCGGCTAAACCACTTCATTAGCAAAACCAAAGAGAATAAAAAGATAACGGGATTCGGGGGAATTGAAAAATACTACATATAAGGTTTATCTCTACTCGGATAAGCCAAACGATGAAATTTTAAACTATAACATTGTGAGATACAAACGTTGGATTTATTTAGCCATTACTTTCATCATTATATTAGCAGGCCTCGCCTCCCGAAAATATAGTGGCATATTACCCGTTTTTATTGCCGAGTACGCCGGTGATACTCTTTGGGCAGCTATGGTATATTTCGGACTTCGTTTCCTTTTCCCTTCAATACCTATAATTAAAGCAGCCACCGTATCCTTACTATTCTCCTATTGCATAGAAATCAGCCAATTGTACCAGGCAGACTGGGCAAATGCCATAAGAAGCACCACACTCGGAGCATTAATCTTCGGGCATGGTTTCCTATGGTCGGATATAATATGCTATACTGTGGGGATACTGTTGTCTGCTGCTATAGATTACCGGAATAATAAAAGTTACCGATTCTAAACGATCTACAAGAATCCATTCAACACCTTTAAACAGGCAACACTACTTCAAAAAACAAGGGACTTTCTAATTGCAGAAAACATTAGAAATAGATATTCCGCATGATAATTTTCCTCAGCGAAGAATAATTGAGTACCTTTGCCCTCACTAATATAAAAAAAAATGAGTAAAGAATACATCCTTTCAGACCCAGCTGATATTTTTGACTTCTCAAGTGGCTGGTTCAGTGATAGCAGCACCAGTAGTTTATTTTATCAAATATTCAAGTGTCTCCCTTCACTTCGCAAAGTAAAATATAAAATCAATCCAAGTTTTATTGAAGATATAAAGAAGGAATATCAAAAAGAAAGCTCTTTCGACCTGCTCGACCATGTGTACTCTAACAATTTTGAGAATGAAGCACGAAAAGAAGAGTATGGGGAAGAAGAAGGAACAACGAATAAATCGGAAACTTCGGTGAAAGAATACTATGACGCAATCATAATATGTAAAGAAAATTTGCTAATCACCTACTTCGACGAATGCGTAAAAATTGCTTTCTCCGATATCGATGAAAAAGAAATTTCTCATATCAAACAAATTTGCGAAAACCATAAGAAAGACTATGAAAAAATGAATAACCTGTTCATTGTGACGTATGCCCATAATTATTTCAGCCTGAAACAATCGCAAATCAACAAAATATCCCTTCAAATAAATCAGCACTACAACGATGATTTTCCTCCTATTGCTGCAGAAATAGAGAAATTCCTGCTTGAAGACAGCAAGAGCGGACTAGTCATCTTGCATGGCAAGCAAGGTACGGGAAAAACATCTTATATTCGCCACCTTATCAATTTAGGCAAAAAGAAAATGATCTATATGGGAGGTGATTTAATAGACAAACTATCCGATCCTACTTTCATCACTTTTATCCGTCAGCAGAAGAATTCCATTCTCATTGTAGAAGATTGTGAAGAACTGCTTGCAAGCAGGAACGGCAGTAACCGCATGAATTCCGGATTGATAAACATACTGAATATCAGCGACGGACTTTTGAGCGACGAGCTATGTATCAAGTTTATTTGTACTTTCAATGCTCCACTCAAAGACATGGATCAAGCCTTGTTACGAAAAGGCCGTCTGGCCGCCCGCTATGAGTTTAAGGAACTGACAACTGACAAAGTAAACAAACTCATTGAAGAGGAAGGTTTGAATATTCCGCAACAAAAAGCCCCTATGACATTGGCAGAAATCTACAACTATGGAGATACAGACTTTTCATTAGGGAAAAACAGAGTGGGATTCTAAAAGGATCCCGCTCCATTTCAGATAAATAATACAGGCGAATTGAACCTTCTAAAATTGAATTTGTTCTGAGCTAATAAAATAAAGCTCATGGGAACATTCAACCAAGTAGATATTCATTTCTTGATAGCCGCAATATGCGTTATATCTTCCGCATTAGTATTTTACACCATCGGTGTGTGGTCTGAACGGATTCAGAAAACATTGAAGGGATGGCATCTTGTGTTCTTTATCTTAGGCTTATGTGCAGATGCCATAGGTACCACTTTAATGGAGCACATAGCTCAGCTGACCCATCTACATGACGAAGTACATACCATTACAGGCATGCTTGCCATTATACTGATGTTTATCCATGCCATGTGGGCTATCTGGACTTACTACAAAGGTTCCGCTAAAGCCAAAGAACATTTCAACCGGTTCAGTATCGTTGTATGGCTTATTTGGCTGATCCCTTATTGTATTGGGATTTATATGGGGATGAAGCTACACAGTTAAAGGGGGCTTAAACAGTAACAATATCCTTTCCAAAAGGCGTTAAAGCCAATCCTGCCAGTTTAAAATGCTGCAAGCCAAACGGGATTCCTATAATCGTAATGCAAAGGAATGCCCCAAAAGCCAAATGGGAAAGGCAAATCCAAAAACCGCCTAATAATATCCAAATCACATTCATTAAAATATAAAGGCAGCCTCCTGAACGCTCGCCATTACGAACTTCTTTGCCGAAAGGCCATAGTGCCAGCCCTGCCATTTTCAATGTTTGCATGCCAAAAGGAATGCCAATAATCGTAATCATCATCAGAACACTTGCTATAAGATACTCCACTGCTGTGACAAAACCTCCAAATATCAGCCATAGTACATTCATAAAACAACCCATAATCTTATTCTTTTAATATTATAGATGCAAATATAATATTATTTATCTGATAACAACCTATATCATTTAGTATCTATCGGCGGTATTGAAAGATATCTATCGCCAGTAATGGGAGATATTATTTGATAGTATCAAATAAAGTGCTATTTTTGTATTTCAATATTATAATATTTAAAGAAATGATTACCCAACAACTTATCAGTTCAGTAATAGATTACCAACAAGAACATTTTCTGCAAAAAGGAACGGGTATCATCCGTAATATAATGCCAAATGTTCCTATTGTGAATGGCTTTGCAACAATTATAACCGGAATACGGCGTTGTGGTAAAAGCACACTTTTATTACAACTGCTTAAAGAGAAATTCAAAGAAGCCTTATTTCTCAATTTCGAAGATCCACGTTTAGCAGGCATGGAAACTTCTGATCTTGCAAGATTGAGTAATGAAATCATTGCCCGAGGAAATAAAATCATCTTCTTCGACGAAATACAAGTAATTAACGGTTGGGAAATCTTTGTGCATCAATTACTAAGAGAAGATTACCTGGTTTTTATTACTGGCTCTAACGCTTCACTATTAAGTAAGGAATTAGGTACCCATCTCACCGGTAGACATCTAACAATTGAACTATTTCCATTTTCATATTCAGAATTTTTAAAATACGAAACAAACGAGAAAGGAGAGAACTCACTTGCAGACTACTTAAAAAAAGGTGGTATGCCTGATTTTCTGCGTACCGGTATGGGAGAATATCTGAATAATCTACTAGATGATATTCTAATACGGGATATTGCCATACGACATAACATTAAAGACGTAAATTCACTGCGCCAACTTTGTGTTTTTCTACTATCAAATATAGGCAATACAATTGCTGCAAATAAGTTATCCGGTATGTTTGGAATAAAATCAAGCAGTACTATTCTTGATTATTTCTCATATTTACAGGACGCCTATCTATTAGAATTTATCCCTATGTTTGACTATTCAATAAAAAAACAAATACGCAATCCTAAAAAGGTATATGCTATTGACTTAGGTATTTATCGGCAAAATTCATTATTATTTACTGATAATTCAGGGCATGCATTAGAGAACGCAATCTTTCTTTACCTACGCCAGCATAATAAAGAAATTTATTACTATCAACAAGAAGGCGAATGCGACTTCGTTACTTTAAAGCGTGGCAAAGCTGAACAACTTATTCAAGTGTGCTATGAACTGAATGATATGAATCTACAGCGAGAAATATCCGGCTTGTTCCATGCCATGAAGTTCTTCGATAAAAAAGAAGGGATTATTGTAACAATGAGTCAAACTGATACCTTTACAGAAGAGGATAGAACTATTAAAGTGATACCAGGATATGAATTTATGAGTCCCAATCGCTAAACTCAAAACTCAACTGTTCCCATACGCCGCCTTTCTCCTCTCCCTCTTCACGAGGATTGGAGACAGAAAGACCAATCAGCCGGATAGGATGGGTTTCGTACTCCACTTCCTTCAGAAGTTGTTTGGCTAGAGGTAGTATGACGTCAAGCGTCAGCAGTTCCTTAGATTGGGTAATGCTGCGGGTTATTTGGCTGAAGTCATGGAACTTGATTTTCAGAGTCAGCGTGTTTCCGCGAAAGTCTTTACGGTTCAAACGTCCTACTAATTCTACCGCAGTATGATAAAGTTCGATAATGACCGAAGAACGCTTATTGATATCCCGTTCCAAGGTATGCTCGCAACCGATAGACTTGCGAATCTGCACCGTTTCGACCGGACGCAGGTCAATGCCACGGGAAAAGTCATAGTAGATTGCTCCCACTTTTCCAAACTCACGTATCAATGTTTCCAGGGAACGGGCTCGCAGATGTTCGCCATTGTGAATGCCCAAAGAATGCATCTTTTTCGCCGTGACGGGTCCCACACCCCAAAAGTTTTCGATAGGAAGACGGGATATAAATTCTAATGCCTGATTGGGGTGGATAGTACACAACCCGTCCGGCTTACGGTAATCGGATGCTATCTTGGCGAGGAATTTATTGTAAGAGATACCGGCAGAAGCAACCAGATTCAATCTTTCCCTGATCTTCTGCTTTATTTCCTTCGCTATCTCTACAGCCAGCGGAATGCCGGGCTTATTCTCCGTCACATCCAGAAAAGCTTCATCCAATGAGAGGGGTTCGATGATATCCGTATATTCATGAAAGATTTCGTGTATCTGACGTGATACGGATTTATACTCATCCATTCGTCCCGGAACAAAGATGAGTTGGGGACAAAGCCGCTTTGCCTTTTGAGACGACATAGCCGAACGTACTCCAAAGCGACGGGCTTCGTAACTGGCAGCCGCCACCACACCCCGTTCTTCCGCATGCCCCACGGCAAGCGGTTTGCCCCGCAATTCAGGATTATCCCGCTGCTCCACAGAGGCATAGAATGCGTCCATATCTATATGAATAATCTTACGTTCGGTCATCTGTACATTTGCTCCCGATACAAAGATACACTAATTTTTCTTCATTCGAAGTATGCGCCGATAGACATAAATGAAGGCTGGAATTAAAAACGCAACCGCAAAAACCCATGCCGTAGGATCGCCGAAACAAACCGCAACATATCCAAAAGAGGGAACGGCAAACAAGCTCACCAATACACGCGCAATCATCTCAGAAACGCCTGAAAGCATAGCGAGATTGGTAAATCCCACTCCCTGAATAGTGTATCTCAATATGCAGAGTAATCCCAAAACCGGGAAGAAGGATACGGAAATATGCAGGAACAATTCCGTGTTATCCAAGATCTCCAGTTCGATAGGTTCGATGAAGAGCAAAGCAAATGCTTTGGCACCAAACATTAATATGCAGAAGGTGAATGCCCAATAAATCATCATCATCAATGCGCTCGCTTTTACTCCCAACCAAATGCGCTCGGGCTTACCGGCACCATAGTTCTGCCCGCTATACGTTGCCATGGCCATCCCCAAGCTTTCGAGGGCACACAAAAAGACCATCTTAATGCGCATGGCTGCCGTAAATGCGGCCACACAAGCGGTGCCCAATGCATTATTGGCACTCTGCAACATGATGCTGCCAATAGCCGTAATAGAAAACTGAAGTCCCATCGGTACACCGATATACATCAATCTTTTCGCCAATGCTCCATTGAATTTGCGTTCGGCAATAGTCATCTTCAAGATTTCGAAACGTCGCATCATATAAAGGTAGCACAAGATAGCCGAGACACCTTGCGAAAAGACGGTAGCAAGGGCAGCTCCCGCCACGCCCCAATCTAAAACCAAGATGCAGAATAAGTCGAGTAGAATATTCAATACTGTAGAGAGTAACAGAAACCAAAACGGAGTCTTGCTATCACCCAAAGCACGAATAATACTGGATAGTAAATTATAAAAGAAAGTACAGGGAATACCTATAAAAGTAATCAGCAAATAATAATAAGCTCCATCAAATATCACATCGGGAGTACTCATTCTCTTCAAGATGCCGGCACAAAGAATACTCGTAACCACAGCCAATACCACCGACATCACCGCCGCTAACTGCAAGCTGACCGCCACATACCTGCGCATCGTGCTATAATCTCTCGCTCCGAACTTCTGGGCTACCGGAATACCGAAACCACCGCAACACCCGTTGCAGAAACCCAAAATCAAGAAAACAACCGAAGTGCTTGCACCTACCGAAGCCAGTGCATGAATACCCAAAAACTTACCTACAATAGCTGCGTCTACCAATGAATAGGTTTGTTGCAAAAGATTGCCCAGCAATAAAGGCAGCGTGAAATTGAAGATTAAAGGAAGGGCTTTACCCTCCGTCATTTCTTTAGATGTCGCCATAAACCTAATACCCCCTTAAATTGGGTGCAAAAGTAGTAAAAGATCTGATGAAAACGACTGACGAATATCAAAAGTTATAGCCAATCTGAGCCTTTGAGGACCGAACTATGGGTCAAGTAGTCGGGTGTCTCGGCATAGATATACATTACACTTCCTCCCTTGATAGTATCAATAATAGGACGAGTCAGTGCTTGCGGCACAGCCGGACAACCAAAACTTCTGCCCAGACGCCCACCTTTACTCACCATCGCAGGATTGGCATAAGCTGCCCCATGCATCACAATGGCACGCTCACGGGCATGGTCGTTGATGCCTTTCTCCAGTCCTTCCAAGATGAGCGAATATCCATTCTTGCCCTGATAAGTAGATTCTGTGAGATAGAAACCTAATGAACTTTTGTAAGATCCGTATTCATTGGAAAAGGAAGTAGCATAATTCTCACCACTGTTCTTGCCGTGAGAAACAACCGATGAGAAAAGCAGTTTGCGTTGCTGCATATCAAACACAAAAAGACGCTTCATGGTAGAGGGGCGCGAAAAATCAATCAAAGTCAGAATATCACGCTTACGGTTTTCTATCTTATGATAACCGGCCACTGCCTGGCGAAAAGCTTTCCAACTAACAACCCCTTCCAAATCCATGGCACGGTACAGCATGGCACAAGCTTCTGCCTCGGCCGTCGTTACTGTTTCAGGAACCTCAGCCGTGCAAGCCGACTGGCTGTCAATCCGGAACAATGAGCAAGGGATAAACAAGAATAAAACGAATAACCAAAATCGCAGCATAACCTTCTTCTGAGAAATAACGGCTACAAAAATAAGATTTTACTTCCATACACTTATCACACAGATAGTTAAAAATAGAAATCTCTACTCAATAACTACCACTAAAGTCCGCCCGGTAGGTGCCCAGTCGAAAACAAACTTGGAATGCGAAGTAGCATTACGCACACACATGTGCGAGCGTGGTGTAGTACCCAAAGACCAACTATACTCAATCATAGCCGTAGCCGGCACATTGACGGGAACACCATGAATATAGGCACCATTTGTAAAACGACTGGCATAGGGAGCATATCCTCCGGTTGCGGTAGAGCCATCTTTCAGGAATACCATACGCGATTTCTTGTCTTGAAGCAAGTACATACCCAAAGGAGTTTCCTGTGCGTATGGAGGAGCATGACGCCCGGTAGTAGCCGGATTCATACTGCGTATTTTCCACTCGCCCTCAGAAGTCCGTTCCAAAGTCGCAATATTCTGATCCAAACGATCTACAAAGATGACATGATTAAAGCTGGTACTATCGTCCAATTGCTTGAAGTAACGGATGGGAGCCAGCCATTCATCCTCAAGAGTGGCGGGACGTATCCGATAAAAGCTCCCCTCCTTCCCGATGAGATGTGCCAAGGTGCCGTCTCTACCATAAATTTCGGGAACTAATGTATCATTAGGTTGGTATAAAGGTACTGATTGATAGCGCTCTACTCCCAACGTATCGGCCACCCGGCGATAAGCATCACGATTAAACTTTCGCACCAAGGGGGCTTCCCGGTTCAGGTTCTTATAATTTTGCAGCACCACCCATCCGGACGTATCCCGTTGCATATTCTCGATAAAAGCAAGGCAATTACGAATGACATCCCATTTAAAAGAACGCACGGTGTCTTTATACGGATAGGTATCCTGCAAAGTATATTTGTCGTAAAGTAAGTCTTTGGTTAGAGTGACATCGGCAGCAGTCAACAGTTTTTCCTTAAAAGGGATGACAATCACAGTAGTATCATGTGGGGCGGAAGCAGAATCTGAGTCTGAAAAGGCAATGTCCTGCATTGCCACAGATACAGTTTGTTCCTGTCTATTGTGACATCCGGCAAGAAACAGGCCTACGAAGATGCAAGCATATAAAGAGAAACGCCTCATGATAACGACATTTATTTTCGAGTTATTATTCATAAACTTTCCAAGCATTTACCCTATCAACAAAGATATCACTTATTTTGATTTAAACAACTCGAAATTACTTTTTATATATCGCCCTATACTCCTGGGGTGTAACCCCTGCAATCTTCTTAAATAGTCTGTTAAAATAAGCATGGTCATCATAAGCCAACAGATAAGCTATATTTTTAACCGATAGTTCGTCCGTTATCAATATCAACTGCGCTTTCTCTATTTTCTTTTGGTTGATGTATTGCAAGGGGGTAGTATCTACTTCTTTCTTGAAAAGGCGGATAAAGTGGTCTTTTGATAAACAAGCTATTTCTGCCAGCGAGTCAATATCAATCGTTTGATAGATATTCTTCCGGATATAAGCCAAGACTTTCTGAATGCGGTTATCATAGACTTCCACTATAGGTCGGGCATCTTTCAGAAAACGGGCAATCAGTTGATAAACAATTCCTCTGGATTCCACTTTATCACAGAAAGTACGCTGCTTGTTCTTTATAATGTTTTGAATCAAAGTAGGATTATTGTCGTAGCTGGTAGGATCTGATTGCGGCAACTGCATACTGGGATTTATTTGGCACAACCTTCTTATAAGCGATAAATCGAATTCACAAGCTTCTATCTCTACCGGAAAATTCCATTCTTCCAAAAGACTTGATTCTGACTGATGGTCTTCGTAGATATGTAGATAATAATGAGAAAAATGAGAGTCACAGAAATAACTATGAGTAGTAAAAGCAGGAATCAGATACAAATGCCGGGGTTTCAACTCCTGCATTCCTGTGGGTAAGGCTATCTGCGCAGTACCTTCCGTCACGTAATATAATCTGGTAAAAGGACTGCTCACATTCTTCCAGTTCCAATCTGCATTGTGAACGGCAAGCCCTACATTTAATATTAATAAATGTAGTTGGTCTATTGATTGTGCCATAAGTCGTACTATTTAAGAATTATATATAAGGTAGAATGCAAAGTAAACATATCTACGTATATAATCCAACCAAATGTCGATATTTTCACAGATAAGTATTACAATTATATGTTAGTTAGATGCTATATCACAAATATATCGATAAAGTCCTATACATTCCCTCCTTTGTATAATACAAAAACAAATTCCTTCTCTATCTTTGTACTGTCAAAAAGAGGATATAAATAAAAACAATTATGCTATGAGAACAAAACATTTATTAGCAGCTTCCACTCTATTTCTTTGTACAGCAGTAGTGACTGCTCAGAACTACCCTGTACCGGTGTCAGAGAAAAACGAGAAAATGATGGAAGGCAAATTCAAGCCCACTTGGGAGTCACTGAAAAACTATAAAGTACCCGAATGGTTCAGAAATGCGAAGTTCGGTATCTGGGCGCACTGGGGTCCGCAATGTGTAGAAGGATCGGGCGACTGGATGGCACGCTCTATGTATATGGAAGGCACCAACGAATACAAGCACCATGTAGAACACTACGGCCATCCTTCGGAAGTGGGATTCAAAGATATTATTCCACTGTTTAAAGCTGAGAAATGGGATCCCGACAAACTTGTTGGATTATACAAGAAGATAGGCGCCCAATACTTCTTTGCGCTAGGTAACCACCATGACAATTTCGATTTATGGGACAGCAAATACCAGCGTTGGAACTCCGTTAACCTGGGACCTAAACGCGACATTCTTGCCGAATGGGAAAAAGCCGCCCGCAAATACGATCTACCTTTCGGTATCAGTTTTCATGCGGATCATGCATGGAGTTGGTACGAGCCTTCTCAACGTTACGACCGGAATGGTCCGAAAGCAGGTATCCCCTATGATGGAAAACTGACGAAAGCCGATGGTAAAGGCAAGTGGTGGGAAGGTTACGACCCTCAAGAGTTATATGCCCAAAACCATCCGATGAGTGAAGGAAGCTGGAGTGACGGCATGATTCACAGACAATGGGGATGGGGAAATGGTGTAGCCATGCCTACACAGGAGTATTGTACTAATTTCTATAACCGTACTTTGGATGCCATCAATCGCTATAATCCCGATTTAATCTACTTCGATGTTACCGTTGTTCCCTTTTATCCCATCAGTGATGCCGGATTGAAAATAGCTTCTCATTTTTACAATCATAATATGGCCACTCACAATGGTAAACTGGAAGCGGTTATGTTCGGCAAGATACTAGATGAAGAACAACGTAAAGCATTGGTTTGGGATGTAGAACGTGGCGCTCCCGATAAAATTGTCGATGAACCCTGGCAATCTTGTTCCTGTATTGGCGGCTGGCATTATACCACTTCCATTTATGAGAATAATTGGTACAAATCGGCTGCCACGGTAGTAAAACTGCTGGTTGACATCGTGAGCAAGAACGGCAATCTCCTGCTGAGTGTACCTTTGCGGGCAGACGGCACTTTCGACGAAAAGGAAGAAGTCATTCTCAACGACTTAGGCGACTGGATGACAGTAAACAAGGAATGTATTATCAATACACGTCCCTGGAAGGTGTTCGGTGAAGGCCCTATTGCCGAAGCGGCTGTTCCTATCAACGCACAAGGTTTCAACGAGGGAACGTACGACAAAGCCAATTCTAAAGAGATCCGGTTCACGCAAACCGAAAAGAACCTCTATGCCACCGTTCTGGCATGGCCGGAAGAAAAACAAATACTTATTAAATCCTTGGCAACAAGCAGCGATTTATATCCGGCCAAAATTAGTAGAGTAGAACTGATAGGTTACGGAAAAGTACCTTTCACCCGCACAGACAAAGGACTCCTTATTGATATGCCTGACAAACAGGTGAATAAGATTGCTCCGGTATTCAAGATAAAGAAGTAAATATCTAATAAATAACAGGTTTGTTTGTCGGCTTATATAAGCCGGCAAGCCCCTGTCATGCCTTAATTATAATCTTAAAAAAACAATTAAGAATTATGGAAAACAAATGTATGAATGATTTTTCACGGTCAATTAGAGTCATTCTGATTTTATTGGCTTGTTGTTTCAGTGGTCCTATATGGGCACAATTGCAAAATGGTATCAGCGGCTTAATCACCGATTCTTCCGGTGAGCCCCTTGTGGGAGTAAGCATCTTGGTAAAAGGTACCACGAATGGTACTATTACCGATTTGGACGGTAATTTTATCCTGAATGCTCAAAGAGGCAATATACTACATATCAGCTATGTAGGTTACACCTCACAGGATATAAAAATAGAAAATGACAAGCAACTTCGGATTGTTATGGAAGAAGATTTGAAGAAGCTGGAAGAAGTTGTCATCGTAGGCTACGGCACGCAGAAAAAAGTCAATCTGACCGGTGCTGTTTCTTCGGTTACAGCTGAAGAACTTGCCAGTAAACCGGTAATGAGTACCGCACAAGCGCTTGCAGGTCTTGCTCCGGGATTGAGTGTATTGCAGACTTCCGGCCGTCCGGGACAAGGTGCATCAGTGAAAATCCGTGGTACAGGAACTTTCTCGAAAGCCGGTACTGACCCTTTGGTTTTAATTGATGGATTATCCGGTAATATCGATGATGTAGACCCGAACGATATCCAAAGTATCTCTTTCCTCAAAGACGCTGCTTCTGCTTCTATCTATGGTAATCGTGCTGCCAATGGTGTGATTCTGGTTGAAACAAAGAAAGGCGTAGAAGGAAAAACAACTATTACATACAGTAACTCATTCGGCTGGCAACGTCCCACCGAACTGCCCGAATTTTTACCATCATGGGAATACGCCAATTATTATAACATGGCCATGCATAATATGGGCAAACAAGATGCTTACCTGCCCGAACAGATACAAAAGTTCAAGGATGGCTCCGATCCCGACAACTACCCCAACGTAAATCATCTAAAGTGGTTATTGAATTCAGGCTCTGGCTTTCAACATCAGCACAACATCAGCATACAGGGAGGCAATGCCACCACGAGTTACAATCTTTCAGTAGGCTATCGCAATCAGGAGGGCATGACTGCCAATACCTCCAATGAACGCATGACAGCATTGTTCTCCATGAAAAGCGAAATAACCAAAGGGTTGGTTCTCAACTTAAACTTCAATGCATACAATAACAAATACGATGCTCCCAACGGTGAACCGCAGAGTATTGACGGAATGATAGGGTATGCCGTACGCCAAGGTCCTATCTATGCAGGACAAAAGTCAGACGGAAGTTTCGGATACCAAGATAACTACAGTCCTGAAGCATGGCTGGCAAGCGAATCATTTGTAAAAAACATCAATAGGAACGTAAGTGCATCGGGGCAGTTGAAGTGGGACACTCCCGTAAAGGGGCTTTCATTCATCGGAAAGGCAGGCGTAAATTATTGGACCAAATATGACAAAGCATATCGTGCAAACACCTATTTTGATGAAAGCAAGTCAGTTGGTCCGGCAATACTGAACGTATGGACTGCCAACAATACATACACTACTTTTGAAGCACTGGCTACGTATGAAAGACAAATTAAGGACCATAGTTTTAAACTATTGTTGGGAACTTCGGTTGAACAGTCGAGCAATAAAGGTTTGGAAGGTTACAGAAATACGTTCCCTAATAACTATCTATATGAATTGGGCTCGGGAGATAAATCCACTGCTACCAATAACAGTTCACTAGAAGAATATGCATTACTCTCTTACTTTGGGCGTGTGAATTACTCGCTGAAAGACCGCTATTTATTGGAAGGCAATCTGCGCTATGACGGTTCTTCACGTTTTGCCGACGGACATCGTTGGGGACTTTTCCCATCAGTATCTGCCGGATGGAGAGTCTCGGAAGAAGCTTTTTGGAGAGATGCAGCTATTTCCAATATTTTCGACAACCTCAAATTGCGCGCATCTTATGGTGTACTGGGTAATCAGAATATCGGAGTCTATCCCTACCAGCAGACGTATACATTAGGACAGGATTATCCTTTCGGCAATCCCGCTGCACTACAATCGGGAGCCTATATGAAGACTTACAACAATCCTGAGATTACTTGGGAGAAAACGGCTATCACCGACATCGGTCTAGACTTCAGTTTGTTCAACGGACGCCTAAATGGTACATTGGATTATTTCTATAAATATACATCTGATATTTTGGCACCCGTAGAAGTTGCCGGAATTATGGGACGCGAAGTAGGTCAGTCCAACATAGGCGCTGTATCAAATAAAGGTATCGAAGTAAACCTGACATACAATGGACAAATCGGTCGTAATTTCCGGTTCAGTATTTCACCCAACTTTACCTGGATAAAGAATGCTGTTGAGAAGCTAGCAAATGGTGCCACCGAAGAAATCAACAATAATCGTATTGTAGGACAACCGATTGGTATTATTTATGGTTATCAGACAGACGGATTATTTGTGGATCAGGCCGAAATAGATGCCGCACCTGAGCAACTGGTAGGCAAATCGAATCTAAAACCGGGCTATGTGAAGTACAAAGACATCAGTGGTCCCGACGGCGTACCCGATGGTAAAGTAGACGCTCAGTATGACCGGACAGTTTTAGGCAGCACTACTCCTAAATTCTATTACGGTCTGAATCTCTCAGCTTCTTATAAAGGTTTTGATTTCTCCGCCCTTCTACAGGGATTAGGTGGATACAAGCGTCTGATAGGTTCGTATATGGCTTATGCGTTTTATAATGGCGGACAAATTCAGAGATGGCAAGCTGATAATTGCTGGACAGAAGCCAACCCCGATAAATGGGCCCAATATCCTCGATTGGAGACTCTGAATATGAATAATACCAATCTTCAGACTTCTGATTACTGGGTACGCAATGCCAGTTTCTTGCGCGTAAAGAACGTGCAGATAGGATATACATTCCCAAAAACATGGACTAAAAAGGTTGGGTTAGAAAATGTGCGTGTTTATGTCAGCGGTCAGAACCTGTTAAGTTTCAATAGCTTCTATAAAGGTTGGGACCCAGAAAATGAGATAGGTACCGGAGATAGTCCCTCTTATTATCCTGTTAACAGTATTTATTCATTCGGTTTTAATTTCAAATTCTAAGTTAACCATTCAATCAAAGAAGAATATGAAAAAGATACATCATACATTCGAAATCGCAAAAGTGTGTTTGCTCGCTTTATCGTTGGCATTAGGAGCCAGCAGTTGTTCTGACTTATTAGACAAGGAACCTCCATCAGATATCTCTAACGGCAGTTTTTGGACCGGCGAAGGTGATGCTTTGCTAGCATTGACCGGGTGTTACCGCTTCCAAACCGGATGGTCGCATGACGATTTCGCAACTCCACAAGGACTACTCTATTTAGACTTTGCAGGTGGAAATGGTACTGAGAAAGAAAACTTCTCTACACTAATGGCAAGTTCCAATACAGTAGCCACTAATGGTAATCTAAACAGTTACTGGAGAAACGCATACACTCAAATTGCAAACTATAATACCTTCCTTGATAACATAGCAAATTGTCCGATGGATGAAAGCAAAAAAGTAGCTTGGTCAAACGAGGTAAAATGTTTGCGTGCCTACTTCTTCTTCAATCTTGCTTTTTACTTCAAAAATGTTCCCATGCCAATGAAAACCTTGTCGGTCACTGAAGCGAACACCATCTTACAATCTTCACAAGCCGATGTGTATAATCAGGTAGAAAATGATCTAAAAGATGCGATCAATATATTACCAACTTCCTATTCTTCTAAAGAATACGGGCGCTTCACGAAAGGTGCGGCAGAAGTCCTGTTAAGTCGGCTTTACTTAGCACAAGAAAGATACGCAGATGCAGCAACAGTTTTACATAATATCATCCAATCGGGCACATACGAATTAGATCGCCGTAATGATGACGAAAGCTACGATAAGCTATTTCAAGTAGGAGGAGAATATAGTCCTGAAATGATATTCTGTATCATGGGTATTAAAGACAAGTACACTAATTCCAGATACCAGTACTTATATCCGGAAGCAGCCTATGGTGGATGGCATCAGTTCGCACCTTACAACGAGCTGGTTAAAGAGTATTTCTGTACCGACGGAAAAGATATAAAGACTTCAGAAGTCTATGATGAAAATGATCCGTACGTTAATCGTGATTTACGCCTATATGCTTCCATCTTTTTACCTCCATTGGGAAGTTATGCAGGAACAAAGTATAATGATATTACTTATGATTGCTTTAAAGGTCCAAACACCTCAGACTATTACAATAAATTCACCTTATTCAATGGATATTGTCCCAAGAAAGGTTGTGATCCGTCTATTATCAATGACTTAGGTGCCACACC
Source organism: Bacteroidota bacterium (assembly GCA_023458215.1). The sequence goes on along the minus strand of JAEXAJ010000212.1, from coordinate 19,538 downwards.
TACTTATACCCCCATCATGAGATATGCAGAAGTACTACTGAGTTATTTGGAAACCGTGAATGAGTCTGACCCTAGCGCAGTAGACCAAAATCTTCTTAATATTACAATAAATGACATTCGTGACCGTGTTAAATTACCTAGTCTCAAAAAAGTAGATTTATCGTCTCAGGAGCTTGTTCGTGAAGCAGTTCGTAAAGAAAGGCGCGTAGAATTAGCATTTGAAGGGCTTCGCTATTATGATATATTGCGTTGGGGCATTGCAGATAAAGAATTAAATCATACATTTACAGGCGTAAAATTGTCGAATGATCCAAATGCACGCAATTATAGAGGTAGTGGCACTGCGGCTTCGCCGGTTGATGAAGACATGTACTATCAATTTGAGAAGCGTACTTGGGCTCCCCATAACAGATACTTCCCTATTCCTCAGAATGACATGAATGTTAATAAGAATTTGAAACAGAATGAGGGATATAATTAAAAGTAAACAATAAACGGGTATAAAATATAGTATGGAATGAAAGAAGAAGGATATAGAGTTAAGCAGTATAACTGCCCGGTAAAGCGGTATTGTCAGACATTAGAATTAGTTGATAATCCGGAATTGATAGCCAAGTATAGAGAATGTCATAGTAAAGAAGGTTCTTGGCCTGAAATCATACAAGGTATTCGTTCGGTAGGCATACTGGAAATGGAAATCTATATAGACAAGAATCGTTTGTTTATGATTGTTGAAACTCCGCTTGACTTTGAATGGGATACAGCAATGCAAAAATTGGCATCCTTGCCTCGTCAAGCAGAATGGGAGGAGTATGTATCAGCTTTCCAACTATGCAAACCCGGTGAATCTTCTGCTCAAAAGTGGACGTTAATGGACAGGATGTTTTATCTGTATGAGTAATATGAGTCTTGCCCAAGTACTATAGCATGTGTACTTGGGCAAGCTATCCTATTTTGTTCGATACAATTAATATTTGCAATCCTTAATCACTTCGATCAGTTGTTGAAAGTCTTCCGGATGCACATCACCGATATTACCTATACGGAAAGTATCTGCTTGGGAAATCTTACCGGGATAGATTACGAAACCTCTTGCTTTCAACTGCGTATAGAATAAGTTGAAGTCAAAATCGGCATGGGGATAAAGGAAGGAAGTGATAATGGGAGATTGCATCGCATCGGGCAATAAAGTCTTGAAGCCCAAGGAACGCATACCGTTGACCAATACATCGTGATTCTCACAATACCGCTTGTGCCGCGCTTCCACTCCACCTTCTTCGATCAGTTCGTCCATGGCCTGTTTGAAAGCACGAACGACATGGGTAGGAGAAGTGAAACGCCATTTGCCATGACCTTTCTCCATCGCTTCCCACTGGTCGTAGATGTCGAGAGAAAGAGACTTGGATACACCCTTGCAGTGCAACAGTTCTGACTTACGGGCAATGATAAAGCCGAAGCCCGGAACTCCCTGAATACACTTATTGGAACTACTGATTAAGAAATCGATACCTAGCTCCTGAACATCCAAAGGTACTCCGCCAAAGCTACTCATCGCATCTACAATCAGTTTCTTGCCATGCATCTTTACAAGATGGGCTATCTCTTTCAAAGGGTTCAGCACACCGGTCGTAGTTTCGCAATGTACTACGGCTACGTGAGTAATTTCAGCATTATGAGCCAGGTAATCATCGACATAGCCGACTGATACTTGTTCGGTCTCTTCAAAAGCAAGCATGTCATAGTTGATACCGTGATATTCGGCGATGTTTCCCATACGGTCACCATAAGCGCCGTTGCTCAGGATAAGAAGTTTGTCGCCCGGTTTGATAACACTTCCTATAACACCTTCCACACAGTAAGTTCCACTGCCTTGAAGCAATACGGAGGTATAATCATCGGTATGACGAGTAGCCAAAGCTACCAGTGATTTACGGATTTCTTCTACAATGTGCACGTTATAGTCGGCGTCCCATGTACACCAGTCGGTGAGCATGGCTTCTTTTACTGATTCTGAAGTGGTAAGGGGACCGGGGGTTAATAAAATATACGGTTTCATATCTTTCTGTTTTTTTGAGTGAATGAGATTGTTATTTATTCAGTATTTTGTTGATTTCGTCAATGACAACGGGAAGTTCTTCGATGGTGTCCACCACATAATGTGCTCCGGCATCCAGCATGCGACGACGAACTTCAGCTTTACGACACTCCAATTCGGAGGTAGCCATTGCTGCGGTTTCTTCTTCGGTCAGTCCCATTTCGTTACTGCCTAAAACGACACCTACAGTCCATACTTTGGCATTGACACCTTCCTTGATATCGGCAATGGTATCACCATATTTCAGAACATGATCTACAGAAGAGATGCCCAAGTCAATCATATTCTTATAAATCATATAAGGATGGGGGCGTCCACCGGGTAGTCCGTCAGGAGTTACAAGATTATCTGTCGTGTAACCTTTGGTCGCAGCATTGGGTACCACCACATCCATCATCGCCCGGGTATATCCGGTAGTGGAACCGACTTTGATGTCTTGTTGTTTCAGCTTGGCAAGCGTATCAATCACACCGGGAATGGGAGTGGTATAATCGGCCAAAGAAGCAAAAAGGTAGCCTTCGAACTTCTTGTTCATGGCCACTACATCTTCTTCGCACCAAGTACGTTGATAAAGTTCCTCAAAGCGCTCTCCCACTCCTTCCATTTTGAACAGTTCGCGGATATGATCTATCTTTGCCATCCCCATGGGGCGACGTGCCTGCTCCATAGTAACAACAATTCCTATCTCATCGAAAGCCTTGAGAAAAGCAGCTACGGGAGCAAAACATCCATAATCCACTGCCGTTCCGGCCCAATCCATAATGATACATTCAATTCTCTTCATGACACTTATATTCTGTTTGAATTTTGATTTCGACGGCAAAGATAGAGGGAGTCTTTGGCACCTAAAATGAATTTCCATTATTAATAATATTCATAATATCAGCATTTTATAATGTAACATTAATGAAACATTCATGTAACAAAAGCATTACATAAACATCCTACCTTTGCAAACATTTTAATATGACTCGCAAAATGAACGATTTACTGGATATCTATAAACGGATTGAGTACCTGAGAAACAAAGGAGTGAAAATGAAAGAGATGGCCGATCATACCAATATGGCGGCAAGCGTATTATCATCGTTGTATTCAAGCGTACTTCCTACTTTTATCAGTAGCATAAAGAAAGGAAGTACCGAAGAAGAAGCATTGGATTACGCCCTTTCGCAAGTGAACAACGTATCGAAGAAGCGCCTGCTGGGTACTTTGAAGGAACTGAAAGAGCAATTGTTCGAACTTGAGCCCGCTCCTACCGTAGGACAAAAAGATAACCCTTTCCTTGACATGATGACGGAAGAAATGCTACGCTCGGCACAAGAAGTATACAATTACAGTGGTATTTATATCAGCTACAGCCTCTCTTCTTCGTCCAATGCCCTGAAAATAGAACCTTATCTTATCACTCCTTCCGAAAATAACGACTATGTAAAAGTGATTCACATGAGTGCGTATAACACCACCCACTCCGGTATCGGCATCTTCAATAATCATCAGAATTCCTACATCCTGTTCAACGAAAGGGAAGCACCACAGATGGCTTTATTCACTATCTATCTGCAATTGCCCATGTACGACTTTCCCCATATGCTGAAAGGCCTTTATCTCTGTCTGGACTATAACCGCAACCCGATAGCCCGAAGAATTATCTTTATCAAACATTCCGACAGCACCAGCATGGACGACTTCCTTGAACTGAAAGGAGAACTCGTTACTAAAGAAAATCTGACGGAAGAACAAGTACCTTATTATAACTATACCTGCCAGCCGGGAGACTTTATTAAAACCTGCTCCGTCCCCTCTCCATTACTGAACGAGAAGGATTTGGAAAGAGAGAAGAGGATGCTGGAAATCTGAGCCGACAATAACAACCTTATTCTAATTTGCTACTCAGTATATTGACATACCATTTAAAGCTTCTGATTATGTAACGAAAAGCAACAATCAATTTATATAACAAAAATAAAACTTGCAAGATTAGCACACATCCTTGCAAGTTTTATTTGTAATTATCAATAATATTTTCAGCTACTGATCCTAATTGATCCAAATATATCCTATACCACGGGAATATACTCCATCCAAACGCTTAATCCAAATTATAACAGCATATAAACCAGCTTCAGGCGTTCCAGTCTTGGTTATTGTAAATTCGGTAGCTTGTGCTTGTCCATAAGAAACTGTAAAGCCATTATCTTGAGTGCTTTTTGCAATGAAGTAAGAAGGAGTTCCTTCCAAAATTGACTTATATTTAGCTTTATCTGTTTTATAATCTACAACATTCCCATTATAATAATCATAAGAGAATCCTAATGTGTGCTTCACACCGGTTCCGTCAAACCCTTTATCGCTACCTACATTACCTTTCAAAACATCATAAACAACCCAAAACGAATTATCCTTTGCTTTATTTTCAGTAGTGCCGACAATGCTATTATCAAATTTCAGAATTTCAACTTCAACCGCTCCTAATTTAGAAGCATCCATAAACTGATTTGAGTCCCCCTGCAATCCTATATAATAAGTAACAGAAGGATTTGGCGTATTTAGATTACTACATCCTGAACCACTATGAGAATGTTGCTCCCTTATTTGTACTGCATTTGAAGTATTACCCGGAGAGGCTAATAAATAGATCGCCTTAACGACTGGAAGATAGTATAAATTAAAAGCAGGAGACAACACTTTAACATCCTTTTTATCACTAGGATTCCACAATAAATGTATTCCATTATAAGTTTCTGTTACCGATTCAAAAGAAACGACAAACTCATTTGGAACCTTACTGTCCACAACACGTTCTATTTTATTAATTATTACGCTATTAAAATCCTCCAATGCCGAAGAACGAGTTGTCTGCCCTTGTATTAATTGGAACGAACCTTTATTCACACCGTTTAAGGAGGTGCCATTGGCTGTATTAAGTACTACATTTATAGCAGGTTTCTTAGTTGACTTATCAATATACATATCACTTACAACAACGATACTTGTTATAAAGTCCCTTGCGGCCGGAATTGAAAAGGTTTCAGTTTTTCCATTGTTCACAATAGTAAAGGTGTAGGTCAATTCATCTAAAGCCTCAATAGTCACCTTACTAAAACTAATATTGCTGGAACTTGCAACTTTAATCGTTTTCTCAGTTCCATTACTGCCTTCTTTATAGGTAATAATATAGTTACTATTTGCATCAGTTTCAACCTTAGTAATGACCATATTCTGCTGAAGCGCAAGTACAGAACTTTCCAGTGCAGTCAATTTAGGCGTTAATTTACTTTCTAAACGAGCTAGGTCAGCCTCGGCTTTCTCCAAAGCTGTCGTCGCTGCATCAATATCAGCCTCTAGTATATCACATCTATTGTAAGCACTTTCCGCTTTTGCCTTGACATCCATTAAAACAGCATAACTTTCTTGGAGTGCAGCCACCTCTTCACTTTGGGTTTTCAAGTCTTCTCGAATATCAGCAACGTAAGATGAAGTAAACTTCTCCAGCAATGATTCAAATTCTTTTGAAGAAAAATAAGTCTCATTGAATTGCTCTAATTTGGAAACCCTATCTTCCAAATCTTTATTACATCCTCCTAAAATAAATGTTAGGCTCAAAATAATTAGAGCCAAAGTTTTTTGTTTTGCTTTCATACGCATTATTAAGATATCCCCTCTAGATATCGTTTAAATTTAAGATTAAGAATGTAGAGTGACTGCATTCATTTTGCAACATTCTTTTGAATTATCGGTGTGCTCTAAATTTCCATTTATTCAATAATAACCAGCGCAAATATATTATTTATTTTAACTAAGAATAAAACATATCTAATTAAAATACCTTAAAACAGATGCTTAATAACCCTTCAAAAAACCAGGCTATTAAAGAAGGTTTAATCAAATAATTCTATTTCAGTATTTAAGCATCAAAATGCACTTTGCAACTTAGTTGCATCCCCTATGGGCTACCTTTGTAGCAGAAAACAAAAAAGGAGATAAAGTTATGAGTTGCAAATGTTGCTGTACACACGAACAGACATCACATCATCAGACAGAAAAGAAAAATAGTATGTGGAAAGATTATTGGAGAATTGCACTCTCCGCCCTGCTGCTTTTCAGTGGTATAATCATGAATGCTTTAGGTGTTTCTTTCTTCGAATGTGAATATATAGCTTTGTGCTGGTATTTACTGGCCTATCTGCCCGTTGGGCTGCCTGTAATGAAGGAAGTGTTGGAAAGTATCCGAAACAGAGACATTTTCAGTGAATTTACCTTGATGACCATTGCAACGCTTGGAGCTTTCTACATCGGCGAATATCCTGAGGGGGTAGCTGTCATGCTATTTTATTCGTTGGGAGAACTTTTTCAAGGCAAAGCGGTGGAAAAGGCTAAACGCAGCATCAGTGCCCTGCTTGATGTCCGCCCTGAAACGGCAACGGTATTGAAAGGCGAAAAGACTATTGTAGAATCTCCCCGAAAAGTACAAGTAGGTGAAATAATAGAAGTAAAAGCCGGCGAACGCGTCCCGTTGGATGGCGAAATGCAGGAAGAAGTCGCTGCATTCAACACATCAGCATTAACGGGAGAAAGTGTACCTAGAAATATTCGGAAAGGGGAGGAAGTACTCGCCGGAATGATTGCCACGAATAAAGTTGTAAAGTTGAAAGTAACGAAACCTTTCGACAAGAGTGCACTGTCTCGTATTCTCGAAATGGTACAGAATGCTTCCGAGCGAAAAGCTCCGGCAGAGTTGTTTATACGCAAGTTTGCCCGTATCTATACACCCATCGTTACAGGATTAGCCGTATTGATTGTGCTGCTTCCTTTTGTATATTCACTAATAGATGCACAATTCCTTTTCTTTTTCAATGATTGGTTATACAGGGCATTGGTATTTTTGGTAATATCTTGTCCATGTGCATTAGTAGTAAGCATACCATTAGGTTATTTCGGCGGTATCGGTGCAGCATCACGGTTAGGAATTCTATTTAAAGGAGGAAATTATCTAGATGCTATCACTCAAATCAACACCATAGTATTTGACAAGACGGGGACGCTGACCCAAGGAACTTTCACAGTACAATCCTGGCAAACACAGCCGGGTATATCCGAAAAGAAATTAATACAACTGATAGCATCAGTAGAGTGTAAGAGTACACATCCTATCGGCAAAGCTATTTTAGACTATACTAAAAAGGAGAGTATAGAGTTTGTTCCTACAACAGAAGTTACCGAGATAGCGGGTTATGGCCTGTCAAGCTATATTAACGACGTTCGCGTCTTAGTAGGAAATACCCGCCTGCTGACTAAGTTCGGGGTAAAGTTTCCTGAAGAGTTGCTGGTTATACCCGACACCATTGTAGCATGTGCAGTCGGAACAGAATACATAGGATATTTGTTATTGTCAGATACACTGAAAAATGATGCTTTTAAAGCGATGGAAGAGCTGAAAGCTTTAAATATCACTAATATTCAGATATTATCGGGTGATAAACAAGCTATTGTCACTAATTTTGCCAATAAACTGGGAGTAACACAAGCGTATGGTGATCTGCTACCCGATGGAAAAGTGAAGCATATCGAAGAGTTAAGCCAAGATGCTGCAAACCAAATTGCTTTTGTAGGCGACGGCATCAATGACGCTCCGGTTCTTGCGCTGAGCAATGTAGGCATTGCCATGGGCGGTTTAGGTAGTGATGCTGCCATCGAGACAGCGGATGTTGTAATACAAACCGACCAACCAAGCAAAGTAGCCACTGCCATTCGCGCAGGCAAGTTAACCCGCCGAATTGTTTGGCAAAATATATCCTTAGCTTTCGGTGTGAAATTGCTTGTATTAGTGATGGGTGCCGGCGGGCTGGCTACATTGTGGGAAGCAGTTTTTGCCGATGTTGGTGTCGCCTTAATTGCAATTGTAAATGCCATACGCTTACAAAAACTAATAAAATAAGAGTTAGAAAATGGAAGAGAATAAATATGTAGACATATTAACCAAAAGAGATATTCAACCTACTGCCATACGTATCTTGGTTCTACAAGCCATGATGCAAGCAAACCGTACGGTTTCATTGCTTGACTTGGAGAATATGCTGGATACCGTCGATAAATCGAGCATCTTCCGTACCCTCACTTTATTCTTATCCAGCCACCTTGCACATAGCATTGATGACGGAACAGGTTCACTAAAATATGCCGTCTGCGGCGAAACCTGTTCTTGCGATGTAGAAGACCTTCATACGCACTTCCATTGCGAAAAATGCAACAAGACATTCTGTCTTAAAAACATCCCTACACCGGTGGTAACAATGCCCAAAGGATTTACACTGAACAGTATCAATTATGTATTGAAGGGGCTATGCCCGGATTGTGCTGAAAAGCTAAAAAACTAATGTATTAATAGCTTTGTATTCTTTTTCAAAAGTTCTATCTTTGTCATCATAGAATACGAAAATTTGAATACTTATTAATAATACAATGAAATACGATGTCTTTATCAGCTATTCTACTCAAGATCAAAAAGTAGTAGAAGGGCTTTCTGCTTATCTTGAGCAACATAATATACGTTGTTTTGTAGCTTATCGAGATATACCTACAGGTGTTGTATGGGCAAAAGCTATTACAGAAGCAATAGAAGAAAGCCAAATGATGGTAGTTGTTTTTTCTTCGAACTTCAATAAATCAGAACAGGTCGATCGTGAAATAGAACTAGCATCAGAAGATAAAAGGCCAATACTTACATTCCGAATATCCAATACAGCCTTTTCTGGTGCAAAAAAATACTATTTGAAAAATTTGAATTGGATTGATGCATTTCCAGACCCTCAAAAACAATTTGGTACTTTATTAGATAGTGTTAGTAAACTACTTGGAATAAAAAATTATAATGCAGATGTTAGAAGTACAATCTCTGACTCTAAATATATAAAAACAAACTCTGCAGGCAGAGATGTTAAAGTCAAATTTCGAACAGACACTAATTGTAAGATATTCATTGACAATGAAGAGATGGCAGAAATGGGTGCTGATGATGTAAAAATTATCCCATTACTTCCCGGAGAGTATATAGTCAAGTTCCAAAGTTTACATTTCCCACATGTAAAAGATATGATAACTATCTCTTTAACAAAAGAGATGGCATCAAAAGTATACGACATACACCTTTTGGAGAAAGAAAATCAACAAGCTACTAAAAAACAAAATATTCCAAACGACACAAAAACTATTTTACAAGTATCTAACATTTCTGACAATTATAATGTAATACTATTAAATGCAGGTTCTGCTAAATTACAAATAGTAAAGGCCGTTTATGAATTCTGCAATATGGGATTGAAAGAAGCTAAAGACTTAGTAGATAGTGCTCCTTCTATAATAAAAAGAAATCTTAGTTATTCTGAAGCACAAAAGTTACAACATGTACTAACTGATGCAGGAGGGCTAATTGAAATCCAGTCATATGAACAAACTAGAGAAGAAGCATCAAGTATAATATATAATGTCATATTAAAATATGCAGGACTTGCAAAACTTCAATTAGTAAAGACGATAAAAGAAGTGTGTAATATGGGATTAAAAGAGGCTAAAGACTTAGTAGATAGTGCCCCCTCTATAATAAAAAGAAATCTTAGTTATTCTGAAGCACAAACATTGAAAAAAGTATTGGAAGAAGCCGGGGGAATAGTGGAAATTCAAACTCCTAAATAAATTTAAGAAATAATATAATAGCATACGAACCATTGATTGTGCGAAACTACAGGAGTAAGTACTACTCCTTATAAATGCTACTGAACACTCCCTGCAGAAAGTCTGTAAACGGAATAGTTCCTCCATTCATATTCACAGCAATCGACACACCGTCTTGCTCATTATAAACACCGATGGAATGGACTCCAAAAGTATCTCCGGTATGTCCGTAGAAGTTATGTTTATTATAAGGCATGTACATCATTCCCCTGCCATGACGGTCAGTCCCGAAAGGCTTCATCGTTTTCTGTAGATGCTCATTTGATATTAGTTTCCCGGAAAATAATGCATACAGAAAATAATTGATATCTTCGGGAGTGGAGGCAAGTTCTCCTACCCCTATCACATTTGGAAAATAGAAATCGGCAACTTCAACCCATTCCCCTGCCTCATTCTTTTCGAATGGAGTTACAATATCAGCAGCATTGATAATACCCGAATGTGTCTTCTGTAGTTTTAACGGGCTAATAATTGCCTCTTTCACAATCTCCGGGTAAGGTTTCTTAGTTATCTTTTCAAGAATGTTTGCCAACAGATAGTAACCAGTATTAGAGTATTTAAAACCCTTACCAGGTTCATATAAAATACCTTGCCGGATTATTTCTTTCATAATATCTCCGTGGGACACTTCAGAAAGCATCCAAGTATAGGAGCTATCATTTTGCAAGATATAGTTTCCCAGCCCTGCCGAATGTTCCAAAAGTTGATAAATAGTGATATCCTCCGCACGTGGCACTTCAGGGAAGTAATGTGAGAGTTTGTCGTCCAACTTCAATAATCCTTTCTCAACCTGCTGATAGATAAGAACCGCCGTAAACATCTTCGAGATAGAACCCACCCGGTAAAGTGGAAACTCAATAGCTCGTTCTTGAGATATAAGATTCTTCCCAAATCTACGGGTAAAGATCGGTTTCCCATCTTTCATGACCGATAATGAACCGATAACTTGACCTTCAATCTTCGAAAGATAATCGGATAATTGTAGGGTATATATATTTTGTTGGGCTTTCATACATTGGGGGGCAATGCACAAAAGGAGTAATATACAATATTGTTTCATATAACTTGTGATATTTTGGAACTCCACAAAGATACTATAAAAGGAAAGTATACAATAAAGAATCTCTTTTCTTTTAAACCTTAAGAAAAGAGATTCTTTATAATTTTAGGATTTATGCCTTATGCATTCTCTAATGCCTGTACAATGATAGTTGACTTACTTAGATTTTAAAGCCTACTTTACTATTCTCTACGCCCAGTTCCTGACTTCTTGTTCCGGGTGCAGCACTCGAAACGGTTATCGTATAATCACCTTTTAGAAGTTTGGAAGTTCCGTCCTCTTGTACCATCTTCAATTCTTCGGGTTGAATAGTAAAGTCAACTACTTGCGAAGAGTTGGGTTGAAGTTTCACTCGTTTAAAGCTTATCAATGTTTCAAGGGGAGCAGTCTGTCCGGCTCCGGGAGCAGATAAATACACTTGCGCTACTTCATCCACTTCACGATTACTTTCATTACGCAACGTTATTTGCAGTTGCAAGGGTTCTTTGCCTTTATATTTCTTATTCAGCATCTTTGCATCGTTATACAGTACTTTGCTATAAGTCAATCCGTAGCCAAATGGATACATGATGTTATCATTCATATACTTATAAGTACGTCCATTCATGGTATAATCATCGAATGCCGGTAAAGCATCAACCGATAACGGGAAAGTAATGGGTAAACGCCCGGAGAAATTCACATCACCGAACAGTAAATCACCTAAAGCAAAACCGCCTTCTTGCCCCGGATACCAAGCCATAACAACGGCATCGGAAATCTCGGAGATTTCTTTCACATCAATGGGGCTGCCTCCTGTAAGAATAGTGACTACCTTATTCTTGTTATCTTTAGTCACTTTACGCAGAAATTCCATCTGATGCTGGGGCAACGAGATATGATCACGATCGCCACGGGCGGTAGAAGCGATTGCATCACCTTCTTCACCTTCGTTTGCACCCGAATTTCCCATTACTACGACACAGACATCCGCACCACGTGCTTCGCCAAGTGCCCAGTCCATATCATTGACATTAGGAGTGGTAGGCAGAAAACCTAATTTATAATTTATACTTGTTCCTTCGCTTACTTTATCGACTATACCCTGCAAATAGGTACTATAACGGTTGGATACTCCGAAATAATTACCCATCAGTACAAAGGCATCGGCAGCATACGGGCCGACAACATACATCGTCTTTATCTCTTTGTTGATAGGCAGAGCATTGTCATTCTTAAGCAATACCATACTCTGTTGCGCTGCCTTACGAGCAATTGCCGCATGAGCATCGGATGCTACAACAGACTCCGGTATGTCATTATACGGACATTGGCTGTCAGGGAAAAGAATACCCAGCTTCAAACGCGTCATCATTAAAGGCATCAACGCATTATCCAAGTCAGCTTCCGTCAGTAAATTCTGATTCAAGGCCTCTTTCAGTGCTTTAAAACTGTCTCCGCATTCCAGATTCAATCCATTCTTTATGGCTATTGCAGCAGCTTCTGCATGACTTTTTGCAATATGATGTCCCGCAAAAATATCTGTCACAGCACCACAATCAGACACAATATGCCCCTTGAAGCCCCAGTCTTTTCTTAAAACATCCAGTAGAAGTAGTTTGCTACCCGATGCGCTCTCGCCATATACACGGTTGTACGCCCCCATAATAGCTTCTACATGACCTTGCTGTACCAACATTTTAAAAGCCGGCAAATAGGTTTCAAATAGATCCCTCTTACTTGGAATAGCATTAAAAGAGTGGCGGTCTTTTTCCGGTCCGGAATGGACTGCGTAATGCTTGCCACAGGCAGCGGCTCTCAAATAGAATGGATCATCGCCTTGCATGCCTTTTACATAGGCGGTTCCGATGGTACCGCTTAGGTAAGGGTCTTCACCGTAAGTCTCCATGCCACGCCCCCAGCGCGGATCACGGAAGATATTGACATTGGGTGACCAGTAAGTCAGTCCGGCATAGATGGAATAATTATTAATTTTCTGTGCTACATTGAATTTGGCACGACCTTCGGTAGAGATGGCAGCGCCTATCTGCTGCACCAACTCCGGATTGAAAGTAGCCCCCAATCCGATAGGTTGCGGAAAGACAGTGGCACGGCCGTTACGTCCAACGCCATGCAGACCTTCGCTCCACCAGTTGTAGGGTTTAATGCCTAAACGTTCGATACCTGGTGCATCGTTCATCATTTGGCTGATTTTCTCGTCAACGGTCATTTGTGAGATAACCTCACGCGCTTTCTTTTGCATTTGTTCTTCCAACGCACTAGTGCCCTGAGCCATCAATTGTGTTGAAAGACATAGGCAACATAAAGGAAGGAGAAATTTGTTACTCAATTTCATACATTTAAATATTTTTGCAAATTAATAAATCAATTATCCAAAGGTAAATCACGAGTTACACTTCTTAACACACAAAAATAAGCAAATCAATCAAAACTGAATAGTAGAAAACAGTAAAATTAGGGTCACATTTGTATCAAAAGCCTTATACTCTATCAAAGTTTTCGTTTATTTACCTCAAACAAGTAATTACCGGACAAAAGTTCTAAAATTACAAATCCATTATCTTGATTCACAATTCTGATTCCAAAGTTCTTTTTAGTAATACTCTTTCCACTCTCCTTGATATCTTTTATTGACGAAGCAGGTAAATATAATAAAGCAGAAGTATTACCCGGAATATTGAAAGCATATTGGGTGACTCCATCTTCCACTATCCAGCTACTTTCAATGCGGCCGTACATAGAATCATAATATCCTTTTGCATACTTCATTCTTCCTGTGGCATCTGTTTCCGGTTTCAGAATAAAATGTTTGAATCCGGGAGAAGCTTCATCCCGTTGTATGCCGAGAGAGTAATTATACATCCAACTTCCTACCGCACCAAATGAATAATGATTGAAAGAGTTCATACGGTTATTTCCTCCGAAACCATCCACATGGGTATAAGAATTCAAACGTTCCCAAATAGTCGTTGCCCCCTGTTCTACGGAATATAACCAGGAGGGATAGCTTGTCTGTTGCAGTAGACGATACGCTATGTCGGAGTAACCATTGTCTGAAAGCACCTTACTAATCCAGGCAGTACCAATAAAACCGGTCATCAGTGAATAGGACGGACACAGTTTGCCACGGTCAGTGGAATTTTGCCGTGTGATGGTTTCTACCAGATTCTTTATGACTTTGTCTTTCTGTGCTTCATCCATAATACCGAATACTAACGGAAGCACATAAGAGGTTTGAATATCAATAGAAGTACCTCGTTTCTCGGGAATAAAAGAGGAAAAGATAGTTTTGCCGTTGTCCGGTCGGATATAGGTTTTGTTGAAGAAAGCTTTACGCTCGTCATGCAACTTGGCGAACCATTCGGCATCCTTATTCTTACCTAAGATAACGGCTATCTTATTCATTAGTTGCAAGTCATAAATGAAGTATGCTTCCCACAAAAGAGATTTATCATTCTTCTCGTCTTCCAGTCCCAGCCAGTCGCCCAAGTCACCCCAAGCTCTGTCCTGCACAAGCAGCCCTGTTTCCTTATCAATCATTTTATCGAGAATGTGATGGATGTATTGCTTCATGGCATCGTAATGCTCATTCAATAAGACTTTATCTCCATACTGCTGATAGCATTCCCAAGGCACTGTTATTCCGGCACTACCCCATAACAGACCACCAAAGCCGCCTCCTAAAGGAGCTATATCGGGGAAGCGTCCATCGGTACGTTGCACGTCACGCATGGATTGAAGATATCTTCTCAAGAATTGAGGTACATCTGCCAGATAGGTAGCCGTGCGGGAAAAGACAGAGATATCACCCGCCCATCCCAAACGCTCATTACGCTGAGGGCAGTCAGTAGGAATAGACAAGAAGTTACCGGAAGAAGACCACGTAATGTTCCTCCATAATTTATTCACCAACGCATTGGATGTTTCATAATGCGAAGCAAGCTCATGAATAGAACTAAGCACCACGCCTTTCACCGATTCTATAGGTAAAGGAGCATCCATGCCTGTTATTTCTACAAAGCGATAACCGTGATAGGTAAATCGCGGATGAATGGTTTCTTGTCCGCCTTTTGTTATATAGATATCCTGAGCCATGGCAGCACGGATATTCTCAAGCATTATCATACCAACATTTCTTTTGTACTCCGGCAAGTCGGGATACTTCACTTCGGCATAACGCAAACATATTTTAGTTCCCGGCTTTATTCCTGAAAGATTGATTTGGGGTACTCCTACCATATTTTGTCCCATATCATAGACAAACACTCCCGGGCGGACTTCTTCTACTGAAGTTGCTGTCAACTCATTAACCGCTTTTACTGTTTGTCCGTACTGTCCTATCAGTTTATAATCAGAGTAATCGTTCACCCACGGCATATTCGGATTACCCGATGTACTTATATTTCCATCCAAAGCTACTTCAACTGCCGGTTTCCAATTGCTATTAGCATTATAAGAAGCCGTACTCCAACCTTCCACTTCCGAATCTTTCATGGCATCATACACTTCTCCCTGAAAGAAGCTGCCATACAGAATAGGACCATTATTACAATACTGCCACGTAGAAGGATCGGTAACAATCACTTTCTCTTGACCATCTTTGTAAGTTATCACTAATTTAGCCAATAAGGATTGACAATCGCCAAAGAAATTCCAGTTCTCTCCTGTAAAAGTAGCGCCACCACTCCACCAACCTTCTGCCAACAAAGCTCCGATGGCATTCTGACCTGCATGTACATAGTCCGTTACATCAAACGTCTGATACAAATGGGTTTTGTTGTACTGAGTCACTCCGGGATTGAAATAATCATCTCCCACCCGACGACCATTCAGATAAACTTCGTAAATACCACGTGCAGTGACATAGAGGCGTGCTTTGGCTATCTCGGTATTACGAGAGTTAAAAACAGTCCGAAGCATAGGCGAGGAATTTCCCTTGGGAGTGAAAGTTTCGAAGAAGCCATTCGTTCCACCCGCTACCCGATATGCTTCATCCTTCACAGTTGCTATCACATTACGGGGGCTTCTGAAATTAGCAATCTTCACTTTTGAGAAAGAAGCCGCCTGTTTAGCCGGAACAGTAAAGCCCATATCACCAACTACCGGGAAAGAGATGAAATCGCCTCCTTGTCCCAATGGATTCAGATTGATTGCACCAATCTCTTTTTCAGCGTTATCGATATAGAATCTTGTAAAACCTAAATCAGAACTGAGTGTGATTGTATGGCAGCCATACATATTGTCTTTATGAATCAGGTTTTGAGGTATAAAGAAACTTACCAAAGGAATATTAGGTTTATCATTCGGATGATATCCCACACGATAAACATTCAGCACTGCTTCTTTCTTTATGAAGATCGGAGCAATATCCAATTCTACTTTGATATAAGATTCGTTCTTCCCATTCTCCAACTGATACAAGTTCTTGTTTTTATTCATCAGACGCTCATCATTGGCACCATAAATGAAACCTGCACAAGTACTTTTCAATCTTTTATCTAACTGTAGAGAATATTCCAATCTAAAAACCGGAAGATAATGAGCATACAGAACCCTGTCTTTATCGCTACCTCCAATCCATTTGGCACCACTCCATCCTTGATATGCATCGTCACTACTCATCAACCCCGTTTCAAACCAGGAAGTTTCCGACATCTGTTCACCTTTCTGATTCCAGACATTCACCGTCCACGAATAACGGGTAGAAGGTTGTAGAGGAGCACCTTGATACTCTATATTCAGAGATAATCCTCCTTGCCTTTTCCCACTGTCCCACATTAGTTTCCCCTTTTCATCGGAAACAGTGATTTGATAGGCGGTTTGCTGCTGGGCTCGTGCAGTAACAGAAGATTCCATTTGCCAACTAAAACGGGGAAGAGAAACGTCAATGCCTAACGGGGTCTCAGCATATTCTGTCTTCAAATTCTTAACAGAGAAATGAGTATTACCAGATTGAAGCCTTGCACAACAAGTCATGCAAATGGAAAGAAACAAAATAAGAAGTCTGTAATTCTTCATATATATAATGGTTTATGTTGATTCGCTTATTGATACAAATTTACGAACAAATAATTTGCGGAACGACATTTTAGCAGATTAAGATTTATCAAATGCCGTTCCGCCAATTTATATAATACCGGAATTCCTAGAAATAAGGACTAAGCGCAGCCTCTGATGCAGGCAACGGAAAGAGAATGCCAATGTCTGTAAAAGCAGTAGGAGCTACCGAAAATCCATCGGGGAAATAATAAGCCGAAGGCTTGGCTTTTACCCGCTCACCATAAGCTTTCATAACCTGTTCTGCCTTCCCTGTACGTACAAGGTCAAGCCAACGCTTATTCTCAAAAGCGAGTTCCACACGCCGCTCCTTTATAATAGCTTCGCGCACATCTGTCTGGGTCGAAGCACTGCTTGCAGATAACAAAGCCCTTGTCCTCACCTTATTCAGATATACTAACGCCTCATCCGTCTTGCCCTGCTCATTCAAGGCTTCGGCAATAAAAAGCAATACTTCGGCATAGCGGTATACCGGCCAGTTATCACCAGTCTTTCCACTTTGTGTATGAGCATGACAGTATTTCTTAATATAAGGATAAGAGGTGCCGTGAGCCGTTAACATACCCACAGAGGCATCCTTCCGTGCATCTCCCGATTCATAAGCTTCTATGATATCCGGTGTAGGAATATTGTATCCCTCTACCGTGCGTGCCACTTCGGGAATCCCCGTAATAGCTGCTGTCTCTTCCGCAGTTATAGGCTGTACTAGGAAAGTATAGAAGAACGAACTATGCAATCCCTCATTACCATCTTTAAACTGTATCTCGAAAATAGACTCCGAAGCATTCTTGTTGGCAAGTTCAAAAACATCGGCATAACGGGGCATCAACTCATAACCTGTTACTTCCTTCAACACCTGTTCGGCTTCTGCCCATCGTTTCTGTACTATATATACATTACCCAAAAGAGTTTTTGCCGCCCCCTTTGTTGCTCTGCCCAACTCCTGGTCTGCCTTGGAAGGCAAGAGAGATATTGCTTGTTCTACATCTGCAATAATCTGTTTATACACATCTTCCACACTTGCTAATGGCTGTGAGGTATCAGCTTGTGTCTTGGCTGGTTTTAAATGCATAGGTACACTACCAAAATACTGTACCAGGTCGAAATAAGCCAATGCCCGAAGGAAGTAAGCCTGTCCTTTGATATTATCTTTTATCTTTTGGTCAAAACTGACGTCATCTATCGGTTCTAACAAATGATTTACCCGTGAAATAATACGATAATTAATCACATATTTGGAACGTGGCACTCCATTGGTGGCATCATCCAGGAAGTTCTTCACAAATTCAGCCTCTATCGTTCCACGGTCATTGGGGTTGTATTTATAGGTAGTATTATCACTTCGCATTTCTCCCATCGCCCATGCTCCATACATCCCGTTATATAAATCGCGTAAAGGAGCATAGGCACCGTTGATAGCCTGTTCAAAATCACTTTGAGATTTGTAGTAAACAGCAGTACTCAAAGATGTTTCAGACGGTAGATTCAGAAAATCGCCCTGACATGCTGTCAACACGCAAGATGACAGTAGCATAGCCAGCATATATTTATGATTCTTCATATTGGTATTCTATTTTATAAGTTAGAAATTTATATTCAAGCCGAAAGTGAATGTTCTTGGTACAGGATAAGTGGAATAATCGATACCTTGCAACAATGCACCCGGTGAATTGCCGTCGAAGTCTACGCCTACTTCGGGATTACCATATTTGTACTTGCTGAAAACGAATGCCTGCTGCACGCTGGCATACACCCTCAGTTTGCTGACAAACTTAATGAGATTAGCCGGCAAGGTATATCCTAATGTAATGTTCTTAATAGTCAGATTGCTTCCATCGTATACAAAACGGGAATGGAAAATATCTCTTTCGCGTGATGTCCCACCAGTGGTCTTACCGTATAGTCCCGCTCCCGGATTTTCGGGCGAACGCCACCGGTGCTCTACTTCTTTCATGACATTGAAAGGCCCGTCAAGATTAGCCATACCTTGCTCTACGGCAGCTGCTATCTTATTACCGTAAGTACCTGTAGCAACAATAGTCAAATCAAAGTTCTTGTACTCAAAATTGTTTGTCAGACCGAAAGTGAACTTAGGAAGCGGATTACCGATTTCTGCCTTATCTCCACTCTCATCGTCACCATACGTAATCTGTTTATCACCGTTCACATCACGGAACTTAATAGTACCCACCTGTGAATCCACTGCTTTGGGCGACTGGTCATAGTCTGATTGATTTACATAAACGCCATCTTGAACCATTCCGTAGAATTGTCCGATACGGCCACCCACACGCGAAATAGTACTTACAATACCCGAATAAGCCACCAACTGATTACTCAAATCACTTAAAGCCAACACGCGGTTATCGCTGAAAGAAATATTGAAACTTGTGTCCCAGTTAAATGTACCTACGATATTATGGGAATTAACGCTAAACTCATGTCCCCAGAATTTAAGTTTACCGACATTTCCTATCAGAGTAGAGAAGCCTGATTCTTCGGGTACGGGTAGAGAATAGAGCATGTTGGATGTTATCTTGTTATAGTAGTCGTAAGTAAAAGTAATGCGGTTATTGAAGAGTCCGAGATCTACAC
>JAEXAJ010000211.1 GCA_023458215.1 Bacteroidota bacterium | reverse complement strand
GTGTAAGATAGCCGATGTAAGAATAGACAATTGTCGCCCCCTCTTTCACTGACAAGGAGTAATTGCCATCCATATCTGTAATGACACCGTTGCTAGTTCCTTTTTCAAAGATACTCACTCCAATCATCGGTTCATTCAGGTTGTCAATAACCCTACCGTTTACCTTCACAGTCTGTGCTTGTGCCAAGCTGAAAGGAAGGCAGATCAATAGAAAGAGTGCCATAGCAGCTAGCCTCTTCCGAGCTGTTTGTTTCAGATTTTGTTTCATTTGGTTTAAAATTAGATTTATATTGGTTAACTATTTTATTAATAATTCTGATCCCAACCATACATGGCAGTATATGGATATCCATAGTTGACTACCATTGTATAGGGAGGATAGTGCACGTCTGCTGGTTTAGTACAATTTGGAGCAATATCGTAATCAACCTCATAGACCTGAGATTGATAAATTTCTCTTTCTTTGCTATTAAAAGAGCATGTCATATCAAGAGAAATAACCGCTAATATCCTTCCATCCTTTATTTTCCCCCAATCATAAAAATAGGTAAAATAGGATTGGCTTGCCGAAACATTATCAACAGATGCAACAAAAGTATATGGGGTATTGGCAGGAACCGCTCTCAAAACTGTTTCAGAGTCTGCAAACAAGGTATCTTTCGGCAGTAAATCATTTATTTCATGTGTAAGCCATTTATAAGTTTGTCCTTGTAAACGATCGCATATTACATATTTTATAGAATATGATTTTTTTGTGATATACGGTTCTATATCAGGATTGATTACAGGCTCAAAATCACAACTTTGAATAGTCGGTAGTCGAGTAGAACATTTAAGTGACATTTTTGAACCATCTGAGTTGGTGCCAATACGAGTAGCAGTTGTCATTGTAACCCTATCATAATAAACCACCGGTTTCTTTTTCAAAGACCATACTCCTAAATAATGCCCACTACCGGAAACAGAAGCCGTTACTAGATTAGAATTAGAACGAGTAGTAGTAGGATTTAACACTTCGTACATATTAAAATTCAAAGTAGGAATACCTGTTGTGGTTTCAACAGAGCTTGTTCCACCGAGTTCAATAGTTCCCGTAGTTGTTAGTTTGACATCGGAAGTCGAAGTCGTAGTGCTTTTTCCAAATATCATATCTAAACCACTCTTAAATACTGAAATATAACCAGAACCAGGAATAGAGCTTATCAGACTACTTATATTTTTTCCCAATATAACAGTTTCGCCAAAGAATTTGCCACCTAATTTATCGACATATTTCTTAGCCTCTGGTCCTCCAATGTTAGCAAGAGCTTTGCTTAATCCAGAGCTACTTTGAGTAGTAGTTGTTATCGTCCCCAAGGTCGTTAAGAATTCTTTTCCTAATAAATTATAGTTTGTTATCTGCCTTTCATAAGCGCCTATCTTAAAATCCATACTTGTCAAATCCGTACAATAACGAGGTACTTGAAATTCAAATCCATTCCAGCCATGTTCTATGCCTGTAGTAGGAACATCATTCATATTGGAAAACAAAAGCATATTATTGGTTGCCGGATCAGATATCAGTTTAGACAAGTAAGTTGGTTCGTCCAAAATCTTTGTATTTGCTCCTGCAGTTGTTTTAATATACCACTGTACCCCTTGGTGTTTTTGCTCACCCTCGTAATAATAGAATATTTTAATGAATCCTGTGTACTGGTTATAAAAACACATATAATTTTGCCTTGGATCTAATCCGCTTCTCTTAAAAGTATGAAACAGCATTTTCCAACCATCTTCTTTTTTAATATCCTTTCTAAATGTTTCTGATAAAAGAGTGGAAGGACCATCTGCCCAAGGAGCAGTTACACTGTTTCCACTTGTTATTTTTTCCGTATTTAAAACGATTTCAGAGATATTCTCCCAATTCCATATTAAATCGGGATTTGAGATAGAACCTTGGTTGTCAACTACAATAACACGAGTTTTAGGAAACACATCATCAAAGGATTTTTCTTCACTACATGAATACAAGAAATTGGCAATAATCACCAAACAAAAAATATTAATTGTTTTCATAGCATTATTTTATTAAAAAGTTAACACTCGTAATCATACTTTACTTTGTTATACAATATTAGATAGATTATCCTCTGCACTTAGAAGCCACGTGTAGGAAAGCTTCTCACCACTTCCAGTAATTCTCTATCATGACTATATTTTATATCGGATGTATTATTGAAGTACATGGTGGCTCCTTTTTCTATGGTGTAAGGTTCCCAAGTTGGCAAGCCTTCCGCATTAGGGTTACCGGTTCTTGCAAAGTTCAACCAAGCATCACTCATCTTTTCGCCCAAGGCTTGGGCTGCTTTGCCTCCTCCCGTCATACTGGCATGGCGTACTACATTATCGAAGACAAAAGGGATTTCCATACAGTGAGTACTACGGAACATACCATCTAAAACAGGGGATTCCCAAGCAAACATATACATATAAACCGGCGCACCTTGTTGGGCTGCTTTCAGTTTAGCTTGTTCTACGGCACTGGGACGGAAGATTAAATCTATATCAATCAAGTCTTTCGGTTGGTAATTCGGATAAGCTTTTTCAAAGGCTTTCAGGAACTCATCCGTAC
The DNA here is from genome assembly GCA_023458215.1 of Bacteroidota bacterium. The sequence goes on along the minus strand of JAEXAJ010000211.1, from coordinate 6,317 downwards.
GATTACCATACTTCTTCTGCAAGAACTCCACCGCCTTTTCTTTCGTTACGGAGCGGAAAGCCGGGACATAAGTACTTGTAGTAAATTCATGCAAAGTGGTTCCTATCATTAATGGGATATTCTTTGACTGTGCCGGAGCTTGCGGATCAAAAGGTTGCGTCGGAAGTACATCCCCATCTACCGTAGGTGCCCAACCGAAGATGAAAGAGGCTACACCTTCTTTATCGGCTTCAACACGTACTTTAGCAATAGCCTTTTCACCTGCCGCAAGTATTTTTTCATAAGGTAATTTCTGAATTTCATCAATCTGAGAAGGTTTTAGGCCCAATTCTTCCACCACGGCAGTACCTATACGACGAGAGAATTTAGACTCCATCGTACGAAGCATGGAACCACTTTGCACAATCGCCTTATGGAAGAGCCCTTCTGCTGAAGGTGTAGCAAGCAAAGTAGAGACTTTACCTCCACCACCCGACTGGCCGAAGATGGTTACATTAGAAGCATCTCCCCCAAACGATGCTATATTCTTATTTACCCATTGAAGTGCTGCCACCAAATCAAGTAATCCCACATTACCGGACTTCGCATATTTCTCACCGAAAGCCGAAAGATCCAGGAAGCCTAAAACATTCAATCGATGATTCAATGTTACAACTACAGCATCTCCCTTCCTTGCCAAATTAGTTCCATCGTAAGAAGGAAGCTCCTGACCTGAACCGGCAGCATAGCCGCCCCCATGCAACCATACCATTACCGGTCGCTTCTTACCATCATTGATACCGGGAGTCCATATATTTACCCGCAAGCAGTTTTCATCCGGATAACCATCGTCCCAATTGAATGCAAAAGCCTGTTCATCGCTATACCAGCCCATGCGTTTACCTTGCGGGCAGGTAGGGCCATAAGCACGTGAACTACGCACCCCTTCCCATTTTTCGGGTGCTGAAGGAGGCATAAAGCGTTCCGCCTTAGCATAAGGAATACCTTTATATATATACACACCATTCTCTACATAACCACCTACTTTACCCGTTTCTGTTTGAACAATAGCCTTGTCAGAGGAAGCAATCACTTCTCCAGCTTGTGTTTGTTTCTCGGCAACAGCCGTACCGGCACATGAAGCTAGAAGTAGAGAGGTGAAAGCCAACACAGATAAAAATTGCTTTTTCATATATACATTCGTTTTTATAGTTTTTACGATTGCAATATTAATCTATTCGCTTCAAAGCCACTTCTTCGTTTGTGTTGGCGATTTGTCTGCACGTTCAAAATAGCTGTTCTGTATGTTCAAATGTTTATCCATACGTTCAAATAATGCTATTAAGCATCATTCAAGACAATTTTTATTCTTATTTTCGCACTGGAATCCACAAAAAGGATCTGAAAATCTAATCTATACAATCAAAATGAAAACACTATCCTCGCTACTCTTCTTATGCATATTAGTCTCCTGCCAGCCCAAAGAAAATAGGGTAGAACAGGAAACCGGACCACAAAGTCCTGTTATAACCAGTGACATTTCAAACCAAAAGATAAAAGCCCTTGCCGAAGACGAACAAGGACATATTTGGATAGGAACTTTTCGAGGATTGAATAAATTCAACGCGCATGAGTATCACCAGTACTTTTGTACCGATGATTCTCTTGGATTACCCGACAATCAGATACAAGATATACTCCGTGACTCAAGAAACCGTCTATGGATAGCTACTGTCAATGGAGTCTGCCAATACACAGATCAAGATAACTTCCAGCGTATTCCGATAAACTACAGCAACAAGAACGGGTACCAATTACTAGAAAATAAAGAAGGACGTGTGTTTTTAAACACAATAGTACAACTTTACTCTTACTCCCCCGAAACCAAGCAGTTTGAATGTTTCAATAGAAACTTCGACCCCAAACATACTTTTAATGTAAGATGCCATATAGATGCTAATAACAACCTTTGGGCTGTCAGCCCATTGGATATGCGATGCTATTCTTCATCTGATTTACAACTAAAGGATTCAATTCCTCTGAATGGTTATCCGCACTACTCTTACCTTCACGATGGCAAAGAGTTATGGCTGACCGGTAATCATACCATTTCTATTTTTGATATACGAACACATAGTTTTAAAGAGGTACCCGAAATAATAAAAAAACACCCGATACTACCTGATACGGATATTGAATACATACACCCGTATAATAATAACAGTCTGCTTATGAATACTTCCAAACATGGAATGTTCTGCTACAATTATGTAGAAAACACTATAATTCATCAAAACGAAGATGGATTTCCTTTCGAAGTACCGTCCTTCAAAATAAGCAAAATGTTTACCGACTCTCAGAAGAACTTATGGATCGGTTCGGTCGATCAGGGATTTACAGTTTGCTACCATTATAAAGAACGATTTAACAACAACAATTATCTCCGTTCAAACATTGAGCACAAGTCTGTGATATCTATCGCTGCCCAAAAAGATCAGAATTTATGGATAGCAACCCTGATGAATGGTGTATATGTATATGGTATACAAAGCCAAAAGATAGATATCATTGGAACAGACAAGCTTTTTCCACAAGAGAAACAAAAAGCCATCTATGTCAATCAAGTATTTGTTGATGATAGCGATGCCATTTGGATGACGGCAACCAATAATGAAGTATTCAAATGCCGCTACATTAATGGCTCTTTACAAGTAGAAGCCAAGTATTTTATCTCCTTGCCTATGTCCATCACCCAAGATCACAATAAAACGATCTGGATAGGGACGGCCACTTCCAATATCTATGCGTTGCGGGAAGGCGAGAAAGAATTTCAGAGTATACCTATCTTCAATGCCCGGTTCACCTTCATCCCGAGTCTGCTTCCGCTTAGCGATGGTAATATCTTAGTTGCCGCCTTCTACCAACCCATGAAGTTGATTAATTCTGAAAGCAGGGAGATTAAAGAATTATCTATCTCGGACGAGGATTTTAAAACTTGCATCAAACGTTCTGTGCTTATTCCTACTGCCCTTTATGAAGATACGCGAGGAGATATTTGGATAGGTACGGTTAGCAATGGATTAATGTGTTACTCCCCCTCAGCCCAAAGAATGAAACCGGTACCGGGCACCGCATGTCTTGATATTTCGGGCATTGAAGAAGATGCGCAGGGGCACTTATGGGTAAGTACCCAGTATGGATTAAGTAAGTATGACCGTACCGTAAACAAATTCACGAATTATTTCACAGCCGACGGTATCGGGGGAAACCAATTCTACGACCGCTCTTCGTGTCGTCTGGCAGATGGCACACTCGTTTTTGGAGGTACACATGGATTAACTTTCTTCAATCCACTGGATGTACCTATCAAGCGTAATATACCACTTCTTTTCGAGGATCTTAAAATCCACAACAAGTTGATACATCCACAGGATGGGCAGTGCGTAGACAAGCATTTATCCTATAAACCGGATATTCACCTAAAGCATACCCAAAACAGTTTCAGCATTTCATTTTCAGCTCTGGATTATTGTGAGCACGAACGTATACATTACCAGTATAAGTTGGAAGGTTTTGACAAATATTGGATTGATGCACGCAACAATCGAGAAGCTTATTATGCCAATTTACCCGCAGGAAAATATACTTTCAAAGTAAAGATCACTAACAATGACAAAAGCATTATTGACGCCGAAAACTCTATTCGGGTAATTGTGACTCCTGCCCCATGGGCTAGTTGGTGGGCATACTGTATCTATATCATTATGGCAGCAGCCATCATTTGGTCTCTTGTAAGCGCTTGGTTGCGCATTCGTGCCGAAAAAGCGCTTGCTTTGCAAGCCGAACTTGAAAAAGCCCAGGAACAACGGGTGAATAAGATGAATATGAGTTTCTTTGCCAATGTATCGCACGAATTCCGCACACCACTGACGATGATATCGGGACCTATCATGCAACTATGCAGCAGCCAGGAGATAGTGGGCGAAAACAAGAACTTGCTATACATTGTGCAGCGCAGTGTGAACAGGATGCTGAAATTAGTAAATCAGTTAATGGACTTCAACAAGCTCGAAAACGATACGCTGAAGTTAAATGTAAAACGGGCGGACATCATCGTTCCCTTGCAACGATTAGTAGATATTTTCAGTGTAAATGCGAAGAATAAAGGCATCACATTGAACACCTATGGACTGGAAGATACCTTCCTTTTATGGCTGGACGAGGATAAAGCAGACAAGATATTCGGCAATCTGATGGGGAATGCCCTGAAGTTTACACCTACAGGAGGAAAGATCGATGTATGCTTTGATGTAATAAACCGTAAAGAAGCCGAAAAACTCTTCACCCTACGCGATTCAGATAAAGACACACAATATATAAAGGTTTCCGTAGCTAATAGCGGACAAGACATTCCCGAAGACAAACTGGAAAAGATTTTTGAACGATATTATCAAATGGCAAACCATACGGAAGGTACGTATAATTGGGGAACCGGCATCGGTTTATATTATTCACGCAGTCTGGTAGAGCTACATCATGGTTATATAAAAGCCCACAAGCCGGAAGAAGGAAGTGGAGCCGTATTCACATTTATTCTTCCTATAAATGATGTCTCTTATACCGAAGAAGAACGAACACCCGAACAGAGCAGCCAGTCGGACGCTTTCCCTTTGCCGGGAAAAGAAGCCTATCAGCCCAAAGACCCGGTTGAAGGCTCCGAAGAACAAAAAACCATTTTAGTAGTAGATGATGATACGGAAGTAGCCTATTATCTTAAAACACTATTGTCACCTCATTACAGAGTTGTTTGCCGGTTCGATGCCAATAGTGCCCTCAAAGCCATAAGCGAAGAGGCACCCGATTTGATATTGAGTGATGTGGTCATGCCGGGAAAAGACGGTTATCAGCTTTGTCGGGAAATAAAAGAAGACTTGCAGCTTTGCCACATTCCCGTCATTTTGGTTACGGCTAAAGCTACTGTAGAAAACCAGGTAGAGGGTTTAAACACGGGTGCGGATGCATACGTCACCAAACCATTCGAGCCCAGTTATCTGATAGCGCTGATTAAATCACAACTCAATAACCGGGAAAAGGCGCGCAACCTTTTAGGTAAAGCTACACAAGTAGACAAGATCGAGGAGAATATTCTTTCGCCGCAAGATAACGTTTTCATGACCGATCTTTATCGGCTAATGGAAAATGAGCTTTCCAACCCTGAACTCGACATTGCTCGCATGACGGAACTACTGAAAATATCGCGCACCAAATTCTACTACAAAGTAAAAGGCTTGACGGGCGAAAACCCAAGTGTCTTCTTCAAAACTTACAAGCTGAACCGTGCCGCCGAATTAATTATAGAAGGAAAACACACCGTTTCGGAAATTGCGGACATGACGGGATTCAATACGCTCTCTCACTTCTCCAAAAGTTTTAAGAAACAGTTCGAGGTGTCGCCGAGCGAATACCATAAATAGGGGTGAAGTACTGAGTTAAATCAAGGATGAATGGATATGAGCTAAATGTGATAAAGTGATTGGGTGATAAAGTGATAGTGGGATAACACCCTGTGGCACATAGCGCAGCTACCTTATTACCTTATCACTTTATCACCCTATCACTTTATTACCCTATCACCATTTTTGCTTTCTAAAAGCGTTTTGAGCTAAAAACTTCCTATTAGAAACTAATATATTGAGTATAGAGACAGTAGTACCTTTATCAGCCTTCAGTGTCTTCAGTCTTCCGTATCGCCCTGATAAAGGGCATTCCGGCTGAAAGCGGTGCCGGAAAGTAAATCTTCAGCTTTCAGCGGAGGCGATTACATCGTCTGTTTGGGTAAAATGCATGGTCTGTTTACCCCGAACACATCATCTGTTTCACTCAAATACATCATCTGTTTCACTCTTCACTAAGTCTTATTCAAGCCATACTCATCTAGTGTATGACATGGGCATGTCATACCGCACAACATGGGCATCTCATGCTGCACGACATGCCCATGTCATGCAATAGATTGCTTCTAGATAAAAAGCGTCCCGCTTATTGTCTGGTAGCAAGGGGTATTTGTTTAAACAATCAGCGACGATGCGGATGAACCCTCCAAGCCTCTTATTCAACCCTGCCTTCAGCCGAAACACCTTCTGTCAGGGCGATGCAAAAGGCTGAAGGCACTGAATGCAGGAAACAGACGTAATGTTGGTCCGGCTTATTTCTGAGCGGTTTTGAGCTAAATGATTCACGGACTATCCCGTCATCCAGAGCGAAGTCGAAGGATCTCTTCTCCTGATGTTTAGCGCAGCCTTGTGCAAAGAGAAGGGATTCTTCGACTTCGCTCAGAA
>JAEXAJ010000210.1 GCA_023458215.1 Bacteroidota bacterium | reverse complement strand
TTATCCCACTATCACTTTATCACCCAATCACTTTATCACATTTAGCTCATAACTGCTCAGAAAAAAAGTATTTCCCCCGTTTTCTCTCAATAACTAATTTTCAGTCCGGCAAAATAAGAACGAGGCATGCCAGGACCATATATATATCCTGAATCACGCATACTGCCTTTATCAAAATCATTCTGATAAGCGTTGAAGATATTCTGTACTCCGGCATACACCTGCAAACCGATGTTTTTGTACAAACTAAAATCATAGCCGGCTTTCAGGTTCAGTTCCCAAAAATCGGGTGTACGCACAGCTATATCTTTTTCTATAACCCCTGCCTTATGTTCCACTAACATGCTTCCTGTATAAGTGCCCGAAAAAGCTACAGACAGCGGCTTCACCGGATTATAGGAGAGCGTAAAATACCCATACGTCCCCGGAGTACGGAAAATACGCCGCTCCATCGGTACAGTCTCGTCATCGCTCCACGCACGCGCATTCTTATAATTTGCCTTTTGCATTGTAACACCTGCCTGTAACTGAAGCATCGTCAGGTAAGCCAGTTTTCCTTCCAGCGTCACACCATATACCTTTGCCCCGCTCTCGTTATATCGCTCATTAATAATAATGCCATCGCGTTCGCCAATCTGACGTAATGCGAACACATCCAAAAGATCAGTGTAGAATCCTTCAACTAAAAAATTAGCTTGAAAAGCACCCCAACGATGGTACATATCGGCAGATACGCTGAGACTTCGCGACCTTTCTTCTTTTAGATTATCCGCCAGTTCAATCATTGAGACGGTACCGCCCACATTTTCTATATGCAAATCTTCGTCGAATGCTTGGGGAGCACGAAAGCCGAAAGAGTAACTGGCTCGCAAGTTGATATTTTCCGTAGGATTGAAACGCAGATTAGCGCGCGGACTAAAAACAACATGACTTAACAGGTTATGCTTATCCAAACGTCCCCCAAGAAGAATACTCCATTGTTTACTTTTCCATTCGTTTTGGAAAAAAGCACTGGCAATACGCACCTCCTGTTTCGTATAACGATTATACCCCCACATGTCATCTTCCAGTTTATCCTGATTATATTCAATTCCTCCCGTTATATCGGCGGGCAGAAAGAGACAACGATCGAAATGATAAATGTACTGTGAACCGGCCACCCACGTAAAGTCTTTAGTCGCCCCATAAGCATTTGCGTTCTGATTACTGCCATAATAGCTGTCACGCCCTGTATGCTGGGCAGAAGTATAGGCACTCAACCGGTGTTTTTCATCCGCAGAGAAATAATCGAACTTCAAGCCACCACTATTGATGGAATGTTCCAACTGCTCGGCAATATGCGCTTCGTGAGGAGGACGATTCAATAAATCTCCGCCACGACGGAATTCCCGTAGATGATGATACTCAAAAGTCAATTTAGAATAAGTACTTGTTTTCAGGTAAGAACGGAATCCTATGGTCTGATTCTTCAACTTAGGAAGTTCTGTGAAACCATCTCCGTTGCTATCATAGCCACTGCGTTCACGGTTCTGCCCAAAGATATACAGTCCTGCTTTTTGATCGTCAGTTACCAAAGAAGCATTTAAGGTAGTACTATTGTCCCAATTTGAAGTGCCGCCCACTGCGGTGAGGGTATGTGATAATTGTCCCGAATTTCTTAACGGCTCCTTGGTAATGATATTGATAGTACCGGCAATCGCTGACGAACCAAACAAAGCCGATCCCCCACCCCGCATTACTTCCACACGCTCAATCATATTAGCAGGTATCTGTTCCAGACCATAAACACCTGCCAATGCACTGAATACAGGACGCGAGTCAATCAGAATTTGAGTATAAGGCCCGTCCAAACCATTGATACGCACTTGCTGGAAACCACAGTTTTGACAATTATTCTCTACACGTACTCCCGGCTGAAAATTTAGTCCCTGTGACAAAGTAGTAGAATTGGTATTCTCAAAAAGTTTGAAATCCATCACATTAACCAAGGTAGGAGCCATACGGCGGGTAGTTTCGCTACGATTGGCCGTCACTACAACACCATCCAAAGCAACCATATCTTCCTCAAGTGCAAAGTTCTCTTCCAATGTCTTGCCACGTTTCAAAGTCACATCACGTGTTTGTGTCTTATATCCTACTGCACTGACTTGCAATACGAAATTTCCTTCGGGCAAGTTTTTCAGGAAGTAGTGACCGGTCGCATCGGTTGTTGTACCGATAGTAGTTCCTTTGAGCGACACCGTAATATAGGGGAGGTGCTCCCCTGTTTTCTTTTCTAATACGTGACCGATGATATTAGCATCAGACTTATTTAAATCATTAGCGCTCACAGTGGCTGAAAGCAGCAGGCATACTACGCCCACCACAAAAAATATATACTCTTTCATGAATTTCTAAAATTAAAAGTGAATCAATAATATTGCGGCAACAACCTTACGGATGCTGCCTGGAAATGTAATATGTCAAAGAGTACAGGGAGGGGCACGTAGACTGATACTGCCAAGAAACTGCGCACATTTAATCCGCTCCGTTGCGGGAGATTTCAAGATGCATAACAGCACAAGGAAAGCCGATATTGCAGTAACTAAAGCAGGGAGAGAAGAAGATGCAAATGCAGAAAGGAAGAAGATGGTTTCTAATTGTACTTCAGTATGTTGATGCTCACCCTTGAAAGGATGAGAGTGCACAATTATCACCCCATTTACCACATGAGAGTGGGTAAACAGCGTTATTCCCCCCAAATAGGTAATGAATAACAGGGGAAGAAACAACTTTATTATATTTCGCAACTTCTCCAAAATGTATCTCGTAATGAAAAACGGATCACAAAGATAGGGATAAATAACAGGGGAAATACTACATTTCCATTAAAATTCCCTTCCAAACGGCAGAATTGATAAAAAAATTCTTCTCCTTTGCAACTTTATAAGGGCAACGATACGTCTAACTCACAAAGAAACAAATTAAAAAAATATAGATTATGAAACGGATCATTTTTGCATTAATGGTTGCCATGTTGTTTTGCACACTGGTACAAGGAAAGGACAGAACTGTTACAGAGAACGACAGTCTGGGGAATAAGAAAAGAGTGATTGAATTGAGAGAAACCGTTATCGACGGAAAAACCGTAACTGATACACTCAGTGTAATGACCTACGAAAACAGTACTAATGCTAATGCCAGTGACAGCGACGACAACTCCCGTAACTGGAAGCATCACCAAAGTAGTCCTTTTGACTGGAGTGGCTTTGACATAAACGGAAATGCAGCCGAGGTTATCATTACCGTGACCGCCATCGTTTTCGTCTTCGGTTTACCTCTGCTTATCATCTTCATTGTATTCTTCTTCCGCTATAAAAACCGGAAAGCTAAGTATCGACTGGCAGAACAAGCCTTGGCAAGCGGACAACAACTTCCGGAAAATTTCTTCAAGCAAGCCGAAGTTGAAGACACCCATACCAAAGGTATAAAAAACATTTTTACCGGAATCGGGTTATTTATCTTCCTTTGGGCTATTACGGGAGAATTTGGATTAGGTTGCATAGGATTGCTCATCATGTTCACCGGTTTTGGCCAGTTGGTAATCCATTATAGCCAACAGAAGAAAAACGAAGACAGATGAGTCAACTCAACGACATATCGTTAGTCGCACAGGTCGTGGTGTTTCACAACACCAGGGCCTTCGACCAGTTGGTAAAGAAGTATCAGTCGCCCGTGCGACGATTCTTCCTGCACCAGACCTGCGGCGACAGCGAATTGAGTGACGACTTGGCGCAAGATACATTTATAAAAGCTTATACTAATATCGCGTCGTTCAAAAATCTATCCAGTTTCTCAACCTGGCTTTATCGTATTGCTTATAATGTATTTTATGATTATATTCGCAGCCGGAAAGAAACGGACGATTTGGATACTTACCAAGTGGACGCTCAATGTAGCACGCTACAGACAGATGTTGGTCAGCACATGGATATTTATCATGCTCTGGCCACCTTGAAGGAAATGGAACGCACCTGCATCACACTCTTCTTTATGGAAGACCAGAATATCGAAAAGATTGCAGGTATCACCGGATGCCCGGCGGGAACCGTAAAAAGCCATCTCTCGCGGGCAAAAGAAAAAATGGCTTCCTACTTAAAACAAAATGGATATGATGGAAAATGATGATAAACTCTTGAAAGATTTCTTTGACGACAACCGGCAGGAAATTGAAGATAATGGATTCTCACGCCGTGTACTGCACAGACTGCCCGGCCACAGCCATCGGTTGTCACAGATATGGACTACCTTCTGCTTCACGCTAGCGCTGGTGTTGTTCGTTGCCTTGGACGGATTGCAATTAGTGTTGGGAACTTTACGCGAGACATTTACTTCTACCGTTGAAAATAGTGCGACACAACTTGATCCTAAATCACTGATAGTAGCAGGTATAGTATTGCTGTATTTGGGTTATCGCAAGATATCAACGCTGGCATAAGGTTATTTATTCTTATAATACAATCATTAGCCTTTACGTTATCAGATGAACGTAAGGGCTAATTTTTTTTAAACAAGCGAACATTTCTCAGTGATAAATTGTATCTTTGCCGATTCTAAAAACTAACTAAGAAAAAGCGGTTTTGAGACAGTTTCTATTTATCATATTATTTATTTTTTCTATAGGGCATCTTCACGGACAGGTAACGAGTGACTCCATTGTGATGAATTACTTGCAACAAATGGGAGCTCCGGTCACTAACAACAATAAGGTCAAACTATTAATGACCGGACGTGAAAAGTTTATCGATCTCTTTGAAACGATCCGCCAGGCGAAGCATCACATCCATTTGGAATATTTCAATTTTCGCAATGACTCTATAGCGAATGCCTTATTCGACCTCTTGGCAGAAAAAGTCAAAGAAGGGGTGGAAGTACGTGCTATGTTCGATGCTTTTGGCAACTGGTCAAACAACAAACCCTTGAAAAAACGTCATTTGAAGGCGATCCGTGACCGTGGCATCGAAATCGTAAAATTCGACCCGTTTACTTTTCCATATATCAATCATGCCGCACACCGTGACCATCGCAAAATAGTAGTTATCGATGGGAAAATAGGTTATACCGGAGGTATGAACATTGCTGATTATTACATCAACGGATTGCCCAAAATCGGCGAATGGCATGATATGCACATACACCTCGAAGGGGATGCCGTGCGATACCTTCAAGGTATCTTTCTCACCATGTGGAACCAAGAGACAGGCCAACACATCGGCGGTCCCGTTTACTTTCCCGACATTCCGCAGTATCCGGATAGTGTAGCCGAAGAGATTGCCATCGTAGATCGTACCCCGCGCGAAACTCCGCGCTCTATCAGTCATGCTTATGCGGCTTCGATTCAGGCAGCCCAAAGAAACATCCAAATAGTCAATCCTTATTTTGTACCTACCAAGTCCATCCGCAAGGCTATCAAAAAAGCATTGAAGCGAGGAACGGAAGTTGAAATCATGATACCTGCCGTATCGGATATACCTTTTACACCCGAAGCTTCATTCTACATAGTACATAAACTTATGAAGCAAGGAGCAAAAATTTATCTTTTCAACGGTGGCTTCCATCATTCCAAAGTAATGATGGTAGATAGTACTTTCTGTACCGTCGGAACAGCCAATCTTAACAGCCGTAGCTTACGATATGACTACGAAACCAATGCTTTTATCTTTGATCCCGATCTGACCCATCAACTGAACTCTATGTTCGAAAGAGACAAGCAAAACAGTACTTTACTGACTCCCGAAGTTTGGAAGAAACGTTCGGGATGGAAAAAGTTTGTAGGTTGGGTAGGTAATCTGATGACCCCCTTCCTCTAATTATCAATTATCGATTATCAATTATCAATTAAATTCCTACCTTTGCGTTCAGATTAAAAATAGCTCCACCATTATGAAACAATATTTAGACTTGCTTAATCGGGTACTGGCTGAAGGCGCTGAAAAAAGCGATCGCACCGGTACTGGCACAATCAGCGTATTCGGACATCAAATGCGCTTCAATATGGACGAGGGGTTTCCTTGTCTGACAACCAAAAAGCTTCATCTGAAATCAATTATATATGAACTTTTATGGTTCCTCAAAGGAGATACTAATGTGAAGTATCTTCAGGACAATGGCGTTCGTATCTGGAATGAATGGGCAGACGAGAATGGAGATTTAGGACATATTTATGGTTACCAATGGCGTTCATGGCCCGACTATAAAGGTGGATTTATTGACCAGATCAGTGAAGTGGTTGAAACCATCAAACATAATCCCGACTCCCGCCGTATCATAGTAAGTGCCTGGAATGTAGGAGATTTGGATAATATGAACTTGCCTCCTTGCCACGCATTTTTCCAGTTCTATGTAGCTGATGGGAAATTAAGTCTCCAACTGTATCAGCGTAGTGCAGACATATTTTTGGGAGTACCTTTCAATATTGCTTCTTATGCGCTACTTCTGCAAATGATGGCACAAGTTACCGGATTGAAAGCCGGAGACTTTGTTCATACTTTAGGAGATGCACACATATACTTGAATCATTTGGATCAAGTGAAACTTCAGCTTTCACGTGAACCACGTGCTTTGCCACAAATGAAAATCAATCCAGATGTGAAAAGTATCTTTGACTTCAAATTTGAAGACTTTGAATTAGTTAATTATAATCCTCATCCGCATATTGCCGGAAAGGTAGCCGTATAATAAGATTTTAGATTTATAGTTTAAGATTTATGCCACGCGAAAGAACATTATTACGCAGGTTCCAATCCTAAACTTATAAATCATAAATCATAAATCATAAATCATAAATGATAAGTATTATTGCCGCAGTCGATCGCCACATGGGTATCGGTTATCAAAATGAACTATTATTCTGGCTTCCTAATGACTTGAAACGTTTCAAAGCATTAACTACCGGAAATACAATCATCATGGGCAGAAAGACCTTTGAATCCCTGCCAAAAGGCGCTCTTCCCAATCGCCGGAATGTAGTTTTGTCCTCCCGCAGCGATTTGTCTTTTCCAGGAGCTGAAGTTTTTCCTTCGATTGAAGATGCTTTAAAAAGTTGTCGTCCGGACGAGCATGTATTTATTATTGGCGGTGCAAGCGTATATAATCAAGCACTCTCCTTTGCCGACGAACTATGCCTGACGGAAGTAGATGCGGAAGCACCTCAGGTAGATGTTTATTTCCCAAACTTAGACCTGAATGTATGGCAAGAAAAAAGCAGGGAATCTCATTTTGTTGATGAGAAGCATCCCTGCCCTTATGCTTTTGTCGATTACGTTCGCCGATAAGAATCAATCTTCGTCGTCCTCTATCATTATCGGCATCTGCCGTTTAATGGCCTCATGGAAAGATATCAGGGTTTCCGTACGAGACAAACCCAACGGCTGCAATTTATCATGGATTATGCTCAACAAATGGTGATTATTACGAGCATAGAGCTTTATGAACATATCATATTTACCAGTCGTAAAATGACATTCTACCACTTCGGGAATAGCCTCTAAAGCTTTTGTAACCGCGTCAAATGATTCAGGATCTTTTAAATAGATACCGATATAAGCACATGTTTCATATCCTACTTTTTCCGGATCAATAACATATTCAGACCCTTTCAATATACCTAAATTCGTCAGCTTCTGAATGCGCTGGTGAATGGCTGCACCCGATACATTACAAGCTCTGGCCACTTCCAGAAAAGGAATACGTGCATTATCAGCTATAAGCTTCAAGATTTGCTCGTCTAAATTATCCAATTGATGATGTCCCATTTCAATTTTAAATGATTAATAAATACTACAGTTTCTTGTATTCACATACAATAATACGCAAAGTTAGATATTTTTTTGCCAATAAAAATACGGTTTATAACTTTTCTTACTA
>JAEXAJ010000209.1 GCA_023458215.1 Bacteroidota bacterium | reverse complement strand
CCGTCATCCAGAGCGAAGTCGAAGGATCTCTTCTCCTGATGTTTAGCGCAGCCTTGTGCAAAGAGAAGGGATTCTTCGACTTCGCTCAGAATGACAGTTAGTACCGCTTGCCATTTGTTTCATTTCTTTCGCGTTTTGAGTGGAATGAAAAACATTGCATTCCTCCCCGGTGCCACTCGAATCGTTCCCCGGTGCCGGACAAATGCCTCCTATTTTGAGGTAATAGTTCAGATTTATTCGTTACATTTGTACCATTCTTAAAACTTCAACCCTATGGCACATCATCTGAATACGAATAAACAGTTTATGGTAGGTAACGGCATCCTTGCTTTTGCTGTAATTTTTGTAGTAGTTATCTTTGTTTATATGAGCATGCGTTTACAGCAACAAAAAAATGGAGAACGGAATTTTATGGAGACCTATACCATTACATTGACAAAGGGGTTCACAGGAGATTCACTCTCATTGCTGGTCAATGACAGTGTACTCGTCAATCAAAAGATGACCGAAGAACCCTTCACCGTCGAAGTGAAACGATTTGCCGAACAAAGCGCATTGATGATAGTGGATAACGTAACCGAAAAACTCTCCCTATTCGAATTGAGCGAAAAAGGCGGAAAATACAGATTCGAAAAAGAAAACGGAGAAGTTAAACAGTTGGCACAAGAATAAAAACAATATTCTTATTACTTTACTTGAAAGAAGATTTTATGTTTCAATGACTTACCCGGTAGTTTGAAGGTAAGTTCCACAAAGTTTTCTTCATCATCAAGGCAATCCTCACTACTATAAGTAATCAGGATTTCGCTTCCACGGGGCACAGCCTTCAACTGTGAAGCGCAATTGGACGTCAGTCTCGGCATGACCGAAGTAGTAATCTTTTTGCCATCCAAGTACAAAGAAACCAGACAGGCATCCTTAGCGCTTGCTTTGCTTTCTGCCGTAATGGATGAGGGTAACTTACGGTAAGCCTGCGCTATACCTTCCGCCCATTCGCGACGTGTTTTATCAAAGAAATACTCCACAGCAGGACGCATTTGGGTAAGGCATTGGTCTATCTCTTCCACAGAGGCTATATCGGGGATATGGGCCTCCATACCTTTTATTATATCTTCCATTTCACGATCCTGCTTCTCAAACTCAGCAACCAAGGCTTTATGCTGACTCTCAGGAAAAGGATAGCGTATGGCATAACAATAGGTGATCTTTCCGCTTTTCTTCTCTTGCCGTTTTTCCCAATAGGAACCGTCGACCTTTGATAAAGAAATTCCTTTAATAAATGGTAGGGAAGCAGCCTTTGTAGAACCTTGTGCCGTATACTGGTCCAAAAACTCGGTAATACGGTCACCACTCCCCGTAACTTGCTTTACGGTATGTGAATCTGAGAACTCGATATTCTGTGCAATAGATTGTACGATCTGCCGCTTTACACTTTCCAGGCATTGCTGACGAGCTTCTTCCATACTACCGGCTTCAGCCGAAGCCACCATATAACCCGACTCAGCAGATTCATACCACGCCGGAGCCTTCTTGTCGCTCTTCTCAATTACTTTATATTGCTGGGCAAACAACATTGTGATACCGAAGCCAAACAGTGCAACAACGGTGAGGAAAATTCGAAGTAGTTTCATCATTCATCTCCTCCTTCTTGATTATTATCCTCCGTCGATACAACGGGAACTTTGGCAGAAGCTTCCGCAATACGTTTGCGGGCCGTCCGGATAAAACGTACAAACGAACGATCAGTCACCTTAATCTGAGAGATAAGGGCGGCAATGGCTTGCTCTTCACTTCCGGTGGTATCGCCTTGTACTTCCAGGGTCACAGTAGCATACGTGCTTCCGTCTTCCCGATTACGGGCGGTCAGAGAAAGTTCTCCGGTTACCAATGTAACGTTTCGTACCAAACCTTCCGTACGTTTTGCTTCTCCAAGAACCAATTCCGGCTGGATCACATAGACATTACCCTTCGATACTGTTCCCGCATTATTTCGGGCTAGTATCTGCTCCACTTTCAACTTCAACGCCTCAGCATTCTTACGACTTAGTCCTTCCTGAGTAGGCGTGCCTGCCAAAAAGTGAATATTTTCCTGTGCCGCCATTCCCAAAGAAAGAACGGCAAACAATGCCAATAAGATTATCTTGCTTTTCATTGTCCTACGGTCTATTTGATTGTGATAGTCAATCCTTGCCCCATGGTAACCACAGAAGCAACATAATCTCCTCCAAGCATTCCATCGAGGAATTTCTTTAGTTCGGAGCTAAATTGAGAGATGGTATAGGCACGTCCTTGCGATTCGTCCCAAATAGGTACTTGCATGGAGATGTCAATCACTTTGTCATTGCTGCGACTCATATCATATACACCATTTAAGGAATGGTTTTGCAGCCAATCTTCCAACACTTGTTTAAAGTCATTCTCTCCACCGGGTGCGGGTTGGTCGAAGTCCCAATCCGTAACAGATTTAGCAAGCACCATCTGAATGGCCATTTCACGACCGTTCTTCACGATGTCATTAAAAGCAGCCTGCAATTTGGTAAAGAACTCTTCCTTGATTTTCTTTAGGGCATAATCAGTCAGCTTCACGGTATCGGTTGTCATATACTTGCCGCTTTGGTAGGTTGCACTTGCGAGATTGCCGGCTGTCTGAAGTTCGGTAGCACTCAGTTCGAGGGTTACTTCACTCTGACGATTGGGATGGGTGGTGGCAATGGCTTTTGCAGTCACAATAATGTCGGCACCCATGTTTTGTATCATCTTTGTGGTGGCATCGGACTGTGCACCGGCAGTCAGAACATCATTCCGTTTAGCCCGTTTCAATTGAGCAATAAAGTCTTTAGTCTTATAACCACGAGTACTGAATTCACTCGTCATCTTGCTCACAGCATAGCTCAACATCTGATTATTGTCGAGAATGGCGCGCACATCTTCTTCTTCTTTGGTATAAGGAACTACCGTCACAGTGGGCAACTTCACTTGACTGCCGACAGCACCCACTGCCATGGTGAGGTTGGTCTGTACTTTATTCCGGTTAAGATCTTTCTGCAAAGCATCAAAGAGGATGGTTACTTCTACGGTTGCACGATAATTCTTACCGACTTTCACCGTATTCTCGGTTTCAACGTAATCCTTCACAAAGACGGAGTAACGCCCTTCATCAAATAATCGGCGGTCGTAGTCGGACTTGGCAGTTGCTATCAAAGGATTACCATTGTTTACTCCTTCTACTCCCGTATAAAACAAAGTATAGAAAGCTGATTTCAGAGCCATAGGAACAGCCTCTTTCTTTTTCTCAGCCATACCTATTGAACGAACAGAGAGCGTATTCCCCTGTTGTTGCAGGAAAGTAACTTCACCGGAATAATTCTGAGCATGTACACCCACAGCCAGAAGCATCCCCAAAAGGAGCATGCAATAGTATCTCATAATTGTAGTTTTATTAATTGAACAAGCCCCCCATCAGTGTCTGCTCACGTGAGACGATCATAATAGTTTGTCCGTCATTAATGGCTCGCATAATCTCTTCTCCACCCTTTTGAACCTTGCAAAGAGAGATATCTTCTCCTTCAACAGTCTTTGTGGTCAGACGTCCGATTTCCTTCTTGGCTGTTCTACCGGCAACCTCACGTACTACATATACAGTGAATTTTTGCGCCTCTTTCACGCCATGCATAGATCCCAAATTGATATAAACT
Source organism: Bacteroidota bacterium (assembly GCA_023458215.1). Next base: position 7,624 of record JAEXAJ010000209.1, on the reverse strand, counting down.
TCTTCGGCTTTTCCTTTCTTCTCAGCATTCACTTCCAAAATAGTACCTTCCATCTTAAAGTATTCGTCTACAAAGTCACGCATACTATGTACGGCGTATGTAATGGTGTTGGCAATGGCTTCTTCTTTATTTCCTCCTCTGCCACCGGTCAGTCCGGAATGTTGTATAGTCTTTGTGCCTATTAAAGTTCCATTCTTAGAATTAATCACTTTCAATGTATAGGAGACGGAGCCGTCATAATATACTTTTCCATCGCTATCTTTTTTCGAAGTAGCGGTCATGGAAGACACTTGCCCGGTAATAATGTATTGAGCACCCAGCTCGTTCATCGCAGAAAGACGGTCCATTTCGTTATCCTCACCGGCAGATATATTATCTGATGACCGGCGTTGTGCTTCGATACGCAATACATCTTGTGAATCCACATCAATCAAGATTACGCGTTCCATTTTCTGTATACCTTCAATAACACTGTTTCGCAGACCTTCTACCCATGCAAAGGGGACATTACCGGAACGTCTGAGGTAATCAATAAATACAGTGGGCTTCCCTTTGGGTTCATCCAAATTTTGGGCATATCCTGCCATCACATAGCATAAACAGAATACTGTTAATAGAATCTTTCTCATAAATAGTGTTTGACTTTTAGTTATCTAAATAGCAGCTTGATTTTATTTTTCAAAAATAAACATTTATTATTAGTCCGCAAAAGCGTTGACGTTTATTAACTCAAAAAAGAAGACAAGAGCGGAACCGGTAAACTATCAGATTATGGTGCGATATTGCTTCAATTCATCACGCAGCGCCAGTGCTTTACCGTCAGTCAAGCGGTTCAACAAAGCCCAAAATCGTTCTCCATGATTCATCTCACGGGTATGAGATAGCTCATGCAACAACACATAATCAATCAGATGCTTCGGTAACAAGACCAAGAAATAGGAAAGGTTAATACTAGCACGTGCGGAGCAACTCCCCCAACGTCCGCTGCTGGAGTTAATCTTCACACTTTTATAAGGGAGGTTATGCTGGGTAGAAAGCATATATAAACGAGGAGGAAGAATGATCTTAGCATTACGCCTCAATGCCTCTTCAATCACTTTGTGTAGCCAGTTCTGCAAGGCTTCATCGGAGAAGTCGGCATCAGGAGGACATATTATCTGCATCTCTCCCAGTTCGGAACGAGACAGAAAACGCTCCCGTTCGCCACTTACGAGGCTCAGTTTAAAGAATTCCGTATCAATCCGGTAATTCAAATCGATTAACGGGCGAACCTGTTTTAGTTTGGCAGCTTTCAGGCGGGGGCGCAATTCCTCAATGGCATTTTTCAGTTCTTTCATCGAAGTACCGGGAGGCACAGTCACATATACTCCATCCTCCTTCGTACGGAAAGTCAAACGCCGCGCACGAGCATTCACCCGTACAACCAAACGACCAAGTTCCTCATCTTCTAAAATGCGTTCTGATTCCATCGACTTCTTTATGAATGAACAAAAGAACAAAGAATTGCCCGAAAAAACAAGGATTTGTTCGCCAAAAACGAACGGAGTGTCCGAAAATGAACACTACACAAGCATACTTAACTTCACACAATCAATACATTACATCTATGGCACAATAATTGAATACAATGGGGCGACGGAACTTTTTTGCAAAAAAAGACACTGTAGCATGCAACTTTTTAAGAACAGTTCACGTCTAATAGATAAATGCTAAATCATAAAACAAATAGATATGAAAAGTTTAACAACATTCCTCGCAATCGCTTTCTTGGCGTTTAGTACCACAGCTTGTTCACAACAACATACGTACAGTTCAGGAGGCCTCTTCGGAGGTAAAACCGTCAAGGCCAGCAAAAATTTTGTGACTAAAGACATCAGAGTAGACAACTTCACTAATGTGAATATAGCCGGTAGCATTGATGTTACTTATACACAGAAGGCCGGTAAGCCCGATGTTAAAGTATATACATCGGATAATATTGTGGAACTGCTGAATATTGAAGTAAAGGGAAATACCCTTAACATAGGCTTCAAAAAAGGAGTGAATGTATCTTATGACAAATTGGAAATCAAAGTATCTGCAGAGAAATTGAATAGTGTCAACATTGCAGGCTCAGGCGATTTTGAATTTTCCAATGGTTTGAAGACGGATGCTCTTAAACTTTCAGTAGCAGGTTCAGGAGATATAGAGGGTAGCAATATTACTTGCACAGACCTTGGAGTTTCCATTGCAGGTTCAGGTGACATCAATTGCAGCAATATTTCTTGCGATGATCTTAAAACTTCCATTGCAGGTTCAGGCGACTTGAAGCTGAATAATGTAAAAGCTACTTCGGCTAATGCATCCATAGCAGGTTCAGGTACACTTGTATTGAGTGGTAGCGCACAAGAAGCTTCATACAGCATTGCAGGTTCAGGCGATTTATTCGCTGAAGGTCTTCAGGCTAATAGAGTTTCTGCCAGCATAAGCGGTTCGGGCGACATTAAATGTCATGCAACCGATTTTCTGAAAGTTCGTACCAGTGGAAGCGGTAGCGTAGGTTACAAAGGCAACCCTGAACTGGACATCCCGAAAAAAGGATTATACAAACTCTAAACATATTGCATTAACTTTAAATAAAGACCTAAACTAGATTCTCTCTAACAAATTACCTATAGAAAGATGATTTCTAACAAAATGGCAAAAGGCTTCCGTGAGGAAGCCTTTTGTTCGTAAAGCACTCTCTACCACCGAAGAGTAAAATCAATCAATTAATAATATGTCTGTGGTATATCTTACTTATCAACATTCAGGATACCTGATTCACGGTCACTGTTATTGATACGTTTATTCGATGATTTGTAGCTCTTGCCAAACTCAAAATTATAACTAAGGCGTAAAACAACCATTTGACCGAGTTCTTTAGTGTATGTCCACGAAGAGTTGGGAGCAACTTTGCTTACCCGTTCTTTTCCGGCCCTATAGTTATTGGTAAACGGGAAAAGTACACCAAGACCTAACTGAAGGCGTTTTTCAGTATAAGTAGCCATAAATACAGTCTTATTCTCACCTTTATAAATCGTTTCTCCGAACAATTCATTTTTATTCTTACTATACTGCCCTAGCAAAGAGAACTTTTTATAGTTAAGTATTCCCATCAAGTTATAATAGAAACAGTTATAGGTATGCGTGTACTTGTTTCCATCAGACCAGTATCGTGCAAACCCGCCTTCGGCACTCAGGGTAAGGAAATTCTCCAAGTTACCCACTTTCAATCCACGGAGTACAAAGGTGGGACCTAATAGAAGGGCTTGCATGGATCGTTGGTTCTCATCCATTATGATAATTTTATCACCTTCAGCAAAGATGCTTTCCATAATGGCATCCTTACGGTATATATGTCTCGCATTCAGCATAAATATGAAGTAGTTCTTCATATACGAGTAATTCAGCGTATTATTAAAGGTACTATAAGTCTTCAAAGACGGATTTCCTCGCATAACCTGAATCGTGTCAATAGGTTGTTCCACACCGGTAAGCGCGCTTAGTGAAGGTACGCTAGGATCTATGTTGAAGCGATAGTTGATATTACCATTTTTATGGGGTGCAAAGTTCAACCGGACAGTAGGTGTAAATGTATAATAAGTATGTTTCTGCCCCCCTTCTTCGAAATAAGAACGGGTAAGACCGGCACTGACGCCATAACTTACTTTCTTGATGTTTCCCTGTACTTCCGCAAAAGCTGACGATTTGGCTTGATTCATCTCGGAGATCATAGGTGAAGAACCTGCATACTTATTTTCGGCATACATCTGATAATGGCGCAATCCGGCACTGAAAGCGATTGACTTGAACTTTTTATCGTAGATGGCTTCTCCGATAATAGAACGTTTATTACCCGTCACGTCTGTTTCGATAGCCGCCAAAGTTTTGTCCTGAGCGGTATACTCCCTGTACTGCCTGTCTGAAGTAGAATGAATGAATGTTCCGGTTACATCGAAAGTTAATGTCTGGTCGTGCGGCAACATACGTTGATAGTACACATCAAGAGAAGGCGTATAGTTGAACTGCTTGTTATGCAGTTTTGAGAGAATATGACTGTCGGCATCAGATGCATCGTACAATTTATTTGACTGGTCCAGGTGAGGAGCGTCATAAATGCTGTTACGGAACGTCACGTTCATCACATATTTATCAGGTTCGGTAAGATTGTACGAAAGATCAACATTGTGTTCAAAATGTTTATTCTTATCATTTATACCTTCCTGTACACGGCGAATGGTCTTGTTATCCAAGATATATTCCTCGCTCATATTAGTACGCATCTTCTTGAATCCTCTGTCATTCAAGTTATAGAACACTCCCCACTGTGATTTCTTATAATTGTATTTGGCAATTACACTGTTTTCTCCAAACAGCATTTGGGGAGAATTGAGCGTTTGTATATTTACCAATCCGCCTGTTTCGCGTTGCCGCACAATAATATTGACTACTGCGCCCAGGCTACTATCACCATAACGCTCTCCCGGATTCTCTATAAACTCTATTCTTACGATATCTTTGGGTAATAAGGCTGCCACTTCGGTGGAGGTGGCAACAATGCCATTAATGCGAGTCTGTACGGAACCACCATTGGCTTCCATACTTTTGTTTATTGAATTTACCTGCAACCGTGGAATAGAAAGATTCAGCATCAAGTCGTATGGATTATAGGCGTTCTTCATTGCCGCACTCGTAGGGACAATCACCATTCTATCTACTTTCTGTGTGATGCTATTTCCGGAAACCACCACCTCATTGAGTGATACTGATGCCTCTTGCAGAGGAATATCCCCCATCTGAATAGTGCCCTGAGGATTACTAATTACAATATTCTCATTCGTGTAACCAATATAAGATACTTTCAGTAAAAGGTTAGAACCGGTAGTTGCCTTCAAAGCAAACTTTCCTTTACCATTCGTTGTGCCTCCTGTTACAAAAGTAGAATCGGGCAGAGATACAACTGCTACATTTACATACTCAATAGCTTGATTATTATTATCAACTATTGTACCTTCAATTTTAACGGTTTGTGCTACTGCTGTTAGATTCGCCAGTAATATCAATATATATATAATAAATACTTTTTTCATAATACAATTTTCTTATCTGTAAATTATCATGTTTACTTCTTCAAAGCTTCTATAATAAGATTCTTGACTTCTTCAGCCGAAGGACGTTGCTTTGAATTCCACTCTTTATCTTGCTTTTCCGCAATGTCATAGACCGAGTCGCAATGTTCCGACATCAGCAAATAAAGCATCTTATCCAAAGTATCGCCCGACTCTGTGATAATCTGATAGTGAACCTCGGCATATTTACAATCCTTATTATCCACAAAGCAACCATGTTTCCGTTCAAGATACCCATATTGGTATTTTTCACCTTCATTGAGGTGTGCCTTGACATATTCGGTAGTTGCCGATTTAATTTTAGCCTGGTCACTTCCGGGGAAATAACATGAAGAACAAAGAACAAGCGTGAAGCACGCTGTAAATGCAAGTGTTTTTAATGAAGTTTTCATAAGACATTTTTATTAATTGATTTGAAGCAAAGTTAGGTGGAAAAACACCTTAACGCCTACTTAATCAACGAATAAAAAGTCTTAATAGCAGCATAATAAAACGCTGATTATCAATACTGATTATTTATAAAAGTCTTAATCGACACTTTCCGGATCTAAATGGAATTTATACAGGCTACAATATCCTGCTTTTCATCCGCCCCAATCTTCTTTCTTATAGAAGATTTCCTCACGTAGATAGTAGCACTTGTCTGCTGGGTAACTACCCCGATTTCCTTAGTTGAGAAGTTTGCGCAAAGCAAACAACATATCTGAATTTCCTTATCAGAGAGAACTTCCCCAAATTTTTCAGTAAGACGGGTATAAAAACCATTGTATAATCTGTCGATAATAGGATAAAGATCTACCCAAACCAACAAGCCCTCTACAGGAATCTCGTTATTACTGATTCCTGAAATAAGTTTCAGCATAGACTGATTTTGCGAAGTAGGCGCACCAGCTACCAAACGTATGATACCAAGTTGTTGAAGAAGTATTTTCTTGAAGAAAGCATCACTATCTTTCTGACCCGAATCGTCTGATGCTTTCTGCGCATCGTTCAACAGACGTGTCAATGTATCAATACTTTCTTCCGCCTCGGCAAGTCGTTTCTGCCTGTTACGAATATAGAGATATAAGCCTACTGCCACAGCAATAAGCAAGGCAACAATAATCACTAAGCGCAATTTGGCTTTTTGACGATTGATAATAAGCTCAAAATTTTCCTGTTGCAGCTTATTCTTGGTAACTAATTGTTGTTCAATCGTACTCTGCTGGTCTTTCATCTCACGCATAATGGAATCTGCAAACTGGCCGAATGTTATTATATCCAAAGACACCCCACTGGTATAGTCCAAGATAGTCTTCAGTTGTGCCAAAGCTCCACGGATTGTAAAGTTCTTCTCTCCTCGTGCCTGCAATTTCTGATTGTTGTCCCAGGCAATGTTCCAGTAATATCCGGCTGAATCCAATTGATGAAGATTGATAAAGTTTTCGGAAAGTATTACTTGTAATATCGGATATTGATCATAAGCAGGCATCAGCCGTCTAACTCTTTGCAATAACTCATTGGATTTTATATAATTATGATTATTGGCAAGGCAGGCGGCATAGTTCCGCAAAAAATGACATGTCGAAGCAGTGTCTCCGGCCGCCAAAGCCATATCTATACCTTGCTCATAATAATCGGAATAATTAGGTTCATTGATTAGAGACATATATACACCCAAGTTATAAACCATCGAATACCGTTCGCGAGGAGACATATTATCGGAAAATTGCAACATTTTTTTGATTGCATCTACCGCCCCGGCAGGGTTATTCCGTAAACCACTCATCTCCATCTTTCCACGATAGAAAGTGATAATGCCAAAAGTATCTTTTACAGCGGATGCATACTCCAGACCACGGTCGAACACTTCCGCCACACTACTATCCCGCTTATTCCATCTCAGATAATTTGCCTCAAGCAGGAAACACTCAAGCAATTTACCCGAATCCTTGCGTTGCCGATAGTAATCCAGTGCACGAGGCAGCAAAGAGTCTTCCGTCATCGACATTCCTAACCGCTGATGCGCCCGTGCACGATTCCAAATCAATTGCATCCATTCTTCTTCAGAAAGATTACCTATTTTTTCTATGGAATCGAGAAGTTTTAGAGTACTGTCGGGACGACTTTGCAGCAAAGAATCTGCTTGTATTAGAACGGATTTACTCCGATTATTACCATTGCATCCAATAAAAAGCATAATGCACAAAAACATTATGCTGATATATAATATGTTTTTCATAGTCTTGCTATTGTTACATTGCATGCAAAGTTGATAAAAAAAGTGATATACTCCAATTTTCCATCGGTTAATTGCAATGAGGTAAGTAAATAAAAAGGGCGCTGCATCACGCGGCGCCCCATTTATTTAGTTAGTTTTTTATAAGATTTTGAGAGAATTGAAACTTCACAGCCTCGTTTCCAGTTGTTTTAATAAAGCACACTAACTATATTATGTTTAAAGCAAATGAAAATGTTATTTTAAAAAGCAAATG
>JAEXAJ010000208.1 GCA_023458215.1 Bacteroidota bacterium | reverse complement strand
TAACCAATACCATTAATGAAAAGCATGAATATGAAAAAAGTCAGATTACTAACTGCACTCTTGGCGATAGGCATGATGTCTGCCTGTACTTCTGCTAAAAAACAGCAGATAAAACAACCATCCGATGATGTGCGTACACAAGAAACAGAGAAATTGCTAACCAATCTAAAGAAAAGTGCTTCCAAAGGAATCATGTTTGGACATCATGACGATACCGTATATGGTATTGGTTGGGAAGGCGACGAAGGGCGTTCGGATGTAAAAAGCGTATGTGGCGATTATCCGGCGGTAATCAGTTTTGATTTAGGTGAAATAGAACTGAAAGGTGATGATAGCCTGGACAAAGTGCCTTTTGATAAAATAAGAAAAGAAATCATTAATCAGTATCAGCGTGGAGGCATGGCTTCGTTGAGTTGGCATGTGCGCAATCCTAAGACAGGAGGCGATGCGTGGGATGTGACGGATACGACGGTGGTTAAATCGATCTTGCCCGGCGGCGAGAATCATGAGAAGTTCTCCGGTTGGTTGACTAAGGTTGCCGATTTCCTGAACTCCCTGAAAATGGCAGACGGAGTGAAAGTACCTGTGTTATTCCGCCCTTGGCACGAACATACCGGAAGCTGGTTTTGGTGGGGTGAGAAACTTTGTACTCCCGATGAATATAAAGCTCTGTGGCACATGACGGTAGACAGCCTGCGTACACATGGAGTGGACAATGCGCTGTATGCTTACTCTCCCGGGTCAGAGCCGAAGGATACCGCAGAATATCTTAAAAGATATCCCGGTGATGATATAATCGACCTTATCGGCTTCGATACTTACCAGCACGACCGCGACGCTTACCTCGTAGGGTTAGATAAATCATTGGCCATAGTAGATAGCATCGGCAAGGCACATGATAAAGTGATTGCCGTTACCGAAACAGGCTACGAAGGTATCCCCGATTCAAAATGGTGGACAGGAACTTTGCTTCCCGCATTAGAGAAATATCCGGTGGCATACGTGCTGGTATGGCGTAATGCGCGAGAGAAGGTAACTCATTTCTATGCCCCTTACCCGGGACAAACCTCGGCGGAAGATTTCGTTGAATTCTATAATAATCCTAAAACCTTGTTCGCAGCAGATGTGAACTTATATCAATAACAAACATAATCAATTAAAACATGAAGACCTTTAGAGAAAAAGTAGCAGAACTCTTCCGTAAGCATGAAGAGTTAATTACGAGAAAGAATGTAGCTGTTGAAGAAGGAAACGGCATCTTTACCCGCTATAAATATCCGGTAGTGACAGCCGCCCACGCGCCTGTGTTCTGGCGGTATGATCTGGACGAAAACTCCAATCCTTACCTGATGGAACGTATCGGCGTGAACGCGACGATGAATTCCGGTGCTATCAAATGGAACGATAAGTACCTCTTGATGGTGCGTGTAGAAGGTGCCGACCGTAAATCGTTTTTTGCTGTGGCGGAAAGTCCCAACGGTATTGATAACTTCCGCTTTTGGGATTATCCGGTTACGATGCCCGAAGACGTAATACCCGCGACGAATGTGTACGACATGCGTCTTACGGCTCATGAAGACGGCTGGATTTATGGCATCTTCTGTGCCGAGCGCCACGATGATCATGCGGCTGCCGGTGATTTGTCATCCGCTACGGCAACGGCCGCCATTGCCCGCACAAAGGACTTGAAGAACTGGGAGCGTCTGCCTGACCTGAAAACCAAGAGCCAGCAACGCAACGTAGTGCTCCATCCTGAATTTGTAGATGGCAAGTATGCCCTCTATACCCGTCCGCAAGATGGTTTTATTGATGCCGGAAGCGGTGGCGGTATCGGTTGGGCATTGGTAGATGACATGACGAATGCCGAAGTGAAAGAAGAAACGATCATAGACCAACGCTATTACCACACCATCAAGGAAGTGAAGAACGGCGAAGGTCCGCACCCCATCAAGACTCCCAAAGGCTGGCTGCATCTGGCACATGGTGTCCGTGGCTGTGCGGCAGGATTGCGTTACGTACTCTATATGTACATGACATCCCTGGAAGATCCCACGAAACTGATTGCCGCCCCTGCCGGTGCTTTCATGGTGCCCGAAGGCGAAGAGCGTATCGGTGATGTAAGCAACGTACTCTTTACCAACGGCTGGATTATCGATGAAGACGGAAAAGTATTCATCTACTACGCCTCTTCCGATACCCGCATGCACGTAGCTACCTCGACCGTTGATAAACTGGTAGATTATTGCTTGAATACACCTGCCGATGGTCTGCGTTCGTCTGCTTCGGTAGAGACGCTGAAGAAGTTGATTGATAAAAACCTGTTATTAATGAAGAATTAAGAATTAAGAATGAAGAATTTGGCTGCGCAGCGCTAATACACCGCATGGAAATTCTTCATTCTTCATTCCTCATTCTTAATTTCATACGCTTATGGCAACATTAAAAGAAAAAGTAGGTTATGGTTTTGGAGATATGTCTTCGTCGATGTTTTGGAAGATATTCTCTTACTATTTGCCTTTCTTTTATTCGAATATATTTGGACTGAGTTTGGCTGATGCGGGGATGCTGATGCTGGTGACGCGTGTTTGGGATGCATTGTCCGACCCTATGATGGGGGTTATTGCCGATCGTACCCGTACGCGTTGGGGTAAGTACCGCCCTTACTTGTTGTGGGTAGCTGCGCCTTTTGCTATTGCGGGCGTGCTGCTCTTCACGACTCCGGACATGGGGGCGACGGGCAAACTCATTTGGGCATACACCACTTACATCCTGATGATGACTGTGTATACAGCTATCAATGTGCCCTACGGCGCTATGCTGGGGGTTATGACCGACGACTCTAACACCAAGACCGTTTTCTCCTCTTACCGCATGTTTTTTGCCTATGGGGGTAGTTTCATTGCTTTGGGGGCGTGGGAACCGTTGTGCAATTGGTTCCGGTCGATGGAATGCAGTAACACGGCCAGTTGGCAATATGCTATGGTGGTAATTGCTATCTTTTGCTTCTTGGGTTTCTTGCTTTGTTTCAGCATGACACGTGAGCACGTCAAGAGTGCCGCGGCGGAGTCGGTAGGCAAAGACTTGAAGTCGCTTGTACGCAATTCGCCCTGGTGGATACTGAACGGCGCAGCTCTGCTCTCCAATTTCTTTAATACGGTGCGTGGTGCCACTGCCGCTTACTTCTTCAAAGACTATATCAGTGCCAATGCTTTCCTGGATTTGGGCATCTTCAACATTGTGCTTTATGCCGGATTGTTCCTGATGGTAGGTGAAGTTTGCAATATGATTGGTGTGGCATTGGCAGTGCCTCTTTCCATGAAATTCGGAAAGAAATCTACTTACGTGCTCTCATTGATTTGTTTGGTCGTATTCAGTGTTTTGTTCTTCTTTATACCTAACAATGGGTTGGGCTGGTGGTTGATGATGATATTCCAAGTGTTGATTTCCATAGGTACGGGCATTGTCTCTCCGCTGATATGGAGCATGTATGCCGACGTGGCAGACTATGCCGAACAGAAGGACGGTACGGCATCCACAGGCTTGATCTTCTCTTCCGGTTCGATGGCACAGAAGTTTGGCGGTGCGTTTGCCGGATGGGCGGTGATGGCTCTGCTGGCAGCTTTCGGCTACAATACAGCCGAGAATGCGGTACAGACACCCGAGGCGTTGGACGGTTTGAAGTACTTGATGAGCTTCGTTCCGGCGCTCATAGCCGCGGTGTCCATACTGGTTCTGTTTATTTATCCGCTCAACCGGACGCGGATGGCAGCGATCAGTGCCCAGTTGAAAGAAAGAAGAAACAGAGGGTAGGGGAAAAGCATACGGATGTCGGCCTGTCTTTGTATATAGGGCAGCAATCCTCACTCCGTAAGTGAGTATAGAATCATGGCGGATGATTCCTACAATCATGTAGGATGATTGGTACAATCCTGGCGGATGATTCCTGCCTCATTCCTAAGGTGAGTATGATACATGCGTATCATCAGATGCGCTAACAGTCTATTTTAAATCGGATGACATCAATGGATATTAAGAAAATGAGTAAAGAAATGGAAGAAGAGTTGGTAAACAACATCCTTCCATTCTGGATAAACAGAATGACAGACCACACGAACGGCGGCTTTTATGGCCGGATTACCGGCGGCGAAGTGCTGATGCCCGAAGCGGAGAAAGGAGCCATCCTGAATGCCCGTATCCTGTGGACATTCTCATCGGCCTATCGTTTGTTGAAGAAAGAAGAGTACTTGGTTGCCGCTACCCGTGCCAAACGTTACCTGATAGGTCATTTTTACGATGAAGCGCAGGGGGGCATCTACTGGTCGCTCGACTTTAAAGGGCGCCCGCTCGATACGAAGAAACAGATCTATGCTCTGGGGTTTGCCATCTATGGGTTGAGCGAATATCACCGTGCCACCGGCGATGAAGAAGCGTTGGCATACGCCATACGTATCTTTGAGAGTATCGAAGCGCGTAGTTTCGATCCAGTGAAGAATGGTTATTGCGAAGCATTGACCCGCGAGTGGGGTGAGATGGCTGATATGCGCCTGAGTGACAAGGACGAGAATGAGCGTAAGACCATGAATACACACCTGCATATCTTGGAACCTTATACAAATTTGTTCCGGGTATGGAAGGATGCGCGCCTCGAAGCACAGCTCCGTAACCTGATTATCTTGTTTACAGAAAAGATACTCAATATCAAGACGGGCCATCTCGATCTGTTTTTTAACGATGACTGGGTGAGCAAATACCGTATCGTCTCCTACGGACACGACATCGAAGCCTCGTGGCTGATTCATGAGGCGGCTTTAGTCCTGGGAGATAAAGTGCTGCTTGAAAAGGTAGAACCTTTGGTGGAATACATTGCCGCTGCCGCCGACGAAGGTTTGACGCCGGACGGAAGCATGATTTACGAAACCTTCTTGGACAAAGACCAAACCGACGCCGACCGCCATTGGTGGGTGCAAGCCGAGAATGTGGTAGGACATGCCAATCTTTACCAACATTTCGATGACGAGGTTGCCATGCAGAAGGCTATCCGCTGTTGGGAATATATCAAGAGCCATCTGATAGATACCACGAACGGCGAATGGCACTGGAGTGTCCGTGCCGATGGTTCCGTAAATACAGACGACGACAAAGCCGGTTTCTGGAAATGCCCCTATCACAATGGACGCATGTGTATGGAAATTATAGAACGATTCTCATAGGTATACAGTTATATAGTTTTGCCGATGGCTGATAATTAAGAATGTTTTCTTATTTTTGTTGCATACAATCAATTGTGATGCCATGAAGAAACTTCAATTATCAGCCATCAGGCAACAAGTCATCTCTAGCCTGCAAAATAATCTTGTAGAGTTCCTGTTAGGAGTATGCTTTTTCATTCTGTTTATTGTCGGGGACTCACTGTCCTACGAAGAAAGCAGAGGATGGAGAGATATGCCTTTTATGTTTCCCACCTTGTTTGTACTGACCTATAGCTGCCATTATCTTTTCACCGGCAAGAAAGTTCTGATATACTATTTGTCTATACTCTCCCTGGTGCCTTTAGTCCTTCTTGCAGACCAGTTGAGAGATTTTATCGGTTCATCGGCATACGGATTTACATTGATATTAACCCTTTTCTTGTTACTTGGATTTAGAAAGACGGCTGACAACGCTTCTTTTGCACGTCATTGTGTGCGAACGATTGTGAACGGCGCTTTCTCTATAACTATCGGCTTGCTGTTGATAGGGGCGGTTGCCGCAATCTATTTCTCGGTAGTCTATATCTTCGACTGGGACACTTCGGGACAGTTCATCGAGTACGTGGCTCATTTTACATTCTATATTTTTGTTCCTTTGTTCTTTTGTCAGTTGCAGCAAGAGGAGGATACCGATTGGGAAACCTTGCCCAAACTTGTGCAGTTCGTTTTGAATTTCATCCTTTCTCCGGGTATCATCATCTATACGGTGATACTTTATATCTATTTCCTGACCATAGCAGTGCATTGGGAGTTGCCCAAAGGCGGGGTAGCCTATATGGTCATGGCATTTATCATCGTATCGATGGCGGGACGTATGGCACAGCTCATTGTCAGCCCAAGGCTTTACGACTGGTTCTTCCGTCCGTTTGGTTTTATTGCCATCCCCCCGTTGGCATTGTTCTGGATTGGAACGATGCACAGAATATATGCCTATAGCCTTACCGAATCGCGTGTATATCTGCTGGCTGCCGGGGTATTGATGACGTTGTATGTATTCTTTCTGTATAGTAAACGCTTGAGCAGTTACCGCTTGATGTTGCTGGTCAGTTCGTGCGCAATCATCTTGCTGACGTATATACCGGGCATATCGGCACGCAATATCGGTATCCGGTCGCAGATTGACCGCATGCAACGCATGGCACGCGAACTTTCTTTGTGGGACGTGGCGACCGAGAAGTTGGTAGATACAGAGGCCTTTCAAGCTAAAGACAGTTTGCAGAAATACACCCTCCGCCAGTTGGACGACTGTTATGCTTATTTAGCAAATACCTTGGGACGTGAGACTGCCATTGCCCGCTTCGGAGTGAATAACCTGGTTATCGAATCCGATAGCGAGAATATATCCACCTATTTCTCCCGTCCGAATGTTGATATCAATATTGAGGGATATCGGCACTATTTGCCCAATTGCCGGATGGTTGTTCTTGATGGTAATCAGATGGGAATATGGTTTAAAGACCGGCTGCTATTGGAAGCTGATACTCAAGTGCAATTCGAGAAATATAAAGAAGAAATGTCCTCGTGGGGAACGGCGGAGAATATAGAACCTTTCTGTTTCAGGAACGACTCTTGCTTGGTGGTGCTGGATGCCATTGGAAGATTGGAAAACGGAAAGTATGAAGTGAGAAACTACGGCGATATATTGGTGTTTGAAAAGTGATGGGGGAAGGTGGTAAAGTTATAGGGTGATAAAGTATCACCCTACTACTTCTCTTAACGCCAGCATCGCTCTTTTCTTATCCGATGCCCTGATAACCATTGATATATCCGTATAGTTGCTTCCATAGGCTATCATCCGTAACGGTACATCTTTCAGTGCCTCCATGACGCGTGCTTCTGCTCCCGGCTGCTGCCATTTCAGGTTGCCGATGATGGAAACGATGGACATGCGGTCTTCCACCCATATCTTGGCATAGCGGTTCAACTCCCGAAGGATGGCGGATAGATAACCTTTATTGTCGGTGGCAATAGAGATATTGTTACTTGACGAAGTAAGCAGGCAGGGGGACGTTTGATACTTGGCAAAAGTATCGAATATCTTGCTGATGAACAGATAAGGCCGCAGTGTGTTGTTCGATTCGAATTTGATGTATAGTATAGAATCTTTGGAGGCAACGGCTTTCACGGTAGTTTCATCCTGATATTCGGAAATGAGAATGCCTTTGTCCGAACCTTCCGACGGGTTGTACAGCCTGATGGGGATATTCTCTTCCTGAGCGATGCAGAGGCAAAGCGGATTTACGATTTCCATATTGAAGTGCGAGAGGCGTTCTGCCTCACTATAATTCAGGTTTTTGGTGAAGCGTGTATCCTTTGCTTCTTCCGCTTCCTTAGCATCAGAAGGCAATTCTTTCCAGATGTGTATCTCTTCGGCATGCAGGGCTTTGGCAAGCAAGGCGGAGGTGTAATCGATTCCGCCGGTTTTCATATAGGCCGTTTCATCATAACAGTTTTTGCAGATCTGTCCTTGTGATATGAAGAGGTCGGCATCGGAATTGACTTTCAGGGTTTCATTGATTCGTTTCTCCAAGTATTGGTAATCCGGTTTATCGTCCGGATTGATGCGCATAAAATCGAAGGCGGAGATGAATACGCTTTTGCTTCCTTGTTCGCGCAAGCAGAAGTTGAGCAAAGCGGAAGTTATGAGTTCGCCCTGTGCCATAACATCCTTTTCATCGGCAGCGGTGAAAGAGCTTTTGGCAAACTTCCATATATGCTGAAAGCGTTCGATGATGTAATTTATGGCATTCTGTTTGAGGATTTCATCTTCCAGCAAGCTATTGGCAAAATCGATGAACTGAAATTCCTGTTTGGTAATTTGGTCATGTGCCCGTTCTATTTCCCGATTGAACAGGTTGGCGGCGATTTCATCCAAATGGCTGGTTACAGTGGTTGCGGCGGACAATACGATGAACTTTGAAGTGCCGTCTTGCAGCAGTTGTGCCATCTTCTTCATCTTTTCGACCGTGTCAATTGAGTTGCCGCATAAATTAATTACTTTCATTGCTTCTTTTTTTTATTGTTATCATTTGGGAGGAGACTGAAAGCTTTCCATTTTGAAAAGGCTTTCCCGAAATGGAAGGAAAGTTTATCGCTTTCTTTGTACTTTCGGTGTTCCTCGATCTGTGTCTCTGAGATACTGTAGCAGGTTATAAACAAATACTTTCTACATACTCACTAATGAAAGTTCAAAAGATGTGCCACTTATTTACAAGAAAAGACATATATTTGTGCGCCCTGTTTTTGCCTTTCAAACTTTAATAACTTATCAGAATGAGTAAAATACTTGTTATAGACGACGAAGTACAAATCCGTACGTTGTTATCCCGCATGCTGGGACTTGAAGGATATGAAGTGTGTCAGGCAGCCGATTGTGCAGCCGCTTTGAAGCAGTTGGAACTACATGCTCCCGATGTAGTGTTGTGCGATGTATTCCTGCCCGACGGAAACGGGGTGGATTTGGTGCTCGCAATGAAAAAGAAATCACCTAACGTAGAAATCATTCTTCTCACCGCCCACGGCAATATTCCCGACGGCGTTCAAGCCATCAAGAACGGTGCTTTCGATTACATCACGAAAGGTGACGACAACAATAAGATTATCCCCTTGATAAGCCGTGCCCTTGAGAAGGCGCAGATGAATGTCCGTCTGGAGAGGCTGGAGAAGAAAGTGGGATGCACTTACTCCTTCGATTCTATCTTGGGAGAATCCAAAACATTGAAGGAAGCCGTGTCCTTGGCGCAAAAAGTATCGGGCACAGACGTCCCCGTATTGCTGACCGGAGAGACTGGAACCGGCAAGGAAGTCTTTGCCCAAGCCATCCATTATAATAGCAAGCGTGCCAAGCAGAATTTTGTTGCCGTAAACTGTTCTTCCTTCAGCAAAGAACTCCTCGAAAGCGAGATGTTCGGCCATAAAGCGGGTTCGTTTACCGGTGCGCTGAAAGATAAGAAGGGCTTGTTTGAAGAAGCCAACAACGGTACCATCTTCTTGGATGAAATCGGCGAGATGGCCTTTGAACTGCAAGCCAAGCTGCTGCGCATTCTCGAAACAGGCGAATATATAAAGATAGGTGATACGAAACCTACCCGGGTCAACGTGCGCATCATTGCCGCCACTAACCGCAACCTGCCCGAGGAGATTGCCACCAATCATTTCCGGGAAGACTTGTTCTATAGGCTCAGTGTCTTTCAAGTGCATCTTCCCCCATTGCGCGAGCGCGCGGGCGACATCCGCCTGCTGGCAAAAGCTTTCGTGAAGAATCTCTCCGAACGCATGGGACGGACAATCAACGAAGTATCTCCCGCTTTCCTCGAAGTCTTGGAGCAACAGCCTTGGAAAGGCAATATCCGTGAACTGCGCAACGTCATAGAGCGTTGCCTCATTGTCTGCGAAGGCGAACAACTGCAAGTGGAAGATCTTCCGCTCGATATACAGAACACCCACTACGAACTGTCCGATGACGCTACGCCCGGTAGCTTTGAACTCTCTGCTATGGAGCGCCGCCACATTGCCCGTGTGCTCGATTATACCAAAGGCAACAAGACCGAAACCGCCCGCTTGCTGAAGATAGGGTTGACAACGCTGTATCGTAAGATTGAGGAATATAAGATATAATTTTGGAAACGATCTTGATATAATACTTCTCATGAGTACTTTTATTCATATTGCTTTTAGTAATGAATCAAACACCCCCCGGACCCCCTAAAGGGGTTCATAACCGCTCCGTAATGAACTAATCCCATTAGCAGGTTCAACCTTTTTCAAAATAGGTTGAACCTTTTCATTTTGGTAGGGTGTATTGAAATCTTTCTTTAGGGGAAATTTGTTTATATAGTTGTAAATGAACGGTGTAAAGTCTGTAACCACTCTTTGGCACACATTTGGCACATATAAAGCAGAAAGGCATAAAAACAATCATTTAAAAAGGTAAAAACATGGGATTAACATTATCATTCATTATTTGCTTTGGGGGCACATTGGCTGCCTTCTGGCTGTTTTGGAAGTGTGTAGATTGGTTTGAAAACATTTAAAGTAAAGGAGAAAAAGAAAATGTACACAGCACTATTTGTAATAGGTATCGCAATCTTCGGATATTTGACGTATGTACTCGTCAAACCCGAAAAGTTCTAACTACTAACGTTTAAAGAAAAGCAATGAATACAGAAATTTTAGGAGTGGTCGTTCAAATTGTACTTTTGGTGATACTGGCCTATCCGCTCGGACGTTATATCGCAAAAGTATATAGAGGAGAAAAGACTTGGTCGGACTTTATGGCTCCTGTAGAGAATATCATATATAAAGTATGTGGAATCGACCCCAAAGAAGAAATGAACTGGAAACAGTTCTTGAAAGCCTTACTCTTATTAAACGCTTTTTGGTTCTTGTGGGGCATGGCACTCTTGCTGCTTCAAGGCCATTTGCCGTTGAATCCTGATGGAAATCCAGCACAGACGCTCGACCAGGCATTCAATACTTGCATCAGCTTCCTCGTTAATTGTAACTTGCAGCATTATAGCGGCGAATCCGGTTTAACTTATTTCACCCAGTTGTTTGTCATCATGTTGTTCCAGTTTATTACGGCCGCTACGGGTATGGCTGCTATGGCAGGTATCATGAAATCCATGCTTTGGGGCACCATGAAGACCATCGGTAACTTCTGGTACTTCCTGGTACGCAGCGTAACACGTATCTTGTTACCGCTATCTCTATTGGTGGGCTTCATCTTGATTTTGCAAGGCACTCCGATGGGTTTTGATGGTAAAATGCAGCTTACCACCCTCGAAGGACAAGAACAATTCGTGTCACAAGGCCCTGCGGCAGCTATTATACCTATCAAGCAATTGGGTACGAATGGTGGCGGTTACTTCGGTGTAAACTCCTCGCACCCGCTGGAAAATCCTACCTATCTCACTAATATGGTAGAGTGTATATCCATTCTGCTTATCCCGATGGCAATGATCTTTGCGCTTGGTTTCTATACCCAACGCAAAAAATTGAGTTATTGCATCTTCGGCGTGATGCTGGTGGCTTATCTCACCACTACGGCGATCAATGTCTATCAGGAAATGAAGGGTAACCCACGCATCTCGGAGATGGGAATAGCCCAAGACGGCGGTGCAATGGAAGGAAAGGAAATCCGCTTGGGTGCCGGTGCCAGTGCACTTTGGAGTACTACAACCACGGTTACTTCCAACGGTTCGGTAAACTGTATGCACGACTCATTGATGCCGCTTTCCGGCATGAACGCCATGCTCAATATGCAGACCAATACTTGGTTTGGTGGTGTAGGCGTGGGTTGGATGAACTATTATACCTTCCTTATTATGGCTGTCTTTATCAGCGGATTGATGGTAGGACGTACCCCCGAATTTCTCGGTAAGAAGGTGGAAGCTCGTGAAATGAAAATCGCTACCATAGTAGCTTTGCTCCATCCTTTTGTAATCCTTGTATTTACAGCCCTGTCCAGTTATCTCTTTGTACACCACCCCGAGTTTGTGGCACAAGAAGGTGGTTGGCTGAACAACCTCGGTTTCCACGGCCTGAGCGAACAGTTCTATGAATATACTTCTTGTGCAGCCAATAACGGTTCGGGATTTGAAGGATTGGGAGACAATACTCCTTTCTGGAACTGGACTTGTGGTATTGTGTTGCTTGTCAGCCGTTTCTTGCCTATCGTAGGACAGGTAGCCATTGCCGGACTGCTGGGAGCCAAGAAACATGCGCCCGAAACTGCCGGAACATTGAAGACCGACACGGTAACCTTCAGCATCATGACCTTTGTAGTGATTGTCATTATCGCCGCATTGGCATTCTTCCCCGCACACGCATTGAGCACGCTTGCCGAACAATTTAGTCTTTAAGATATATAGAATACAGAAGATATGAAAGATAATAATACAGCTTCTCTTTTCCAGAAGAAGCAAGTCGAAGAAAGTTTAGTTCAATCATTCGTGAAGCTAAATCCACGGGTGATGATTAAGAACCCCATCATGTTTACGGTGGAGATTGTTACAGCCATCATGCTGGTGGTAACTGCGATGTCATTGTTCACTCCTGAGTATGGAAGCTTCGGATACAACTTTGCGGTATTCTTCATCCTTTTCATCACGTTGTTGTTTGCCAACTTTGCCGAGGCTATAGCCGAAGCACGTGGCAAGGCACAAGCGGATAGTTTGCGCAAGACCCGTGAAGAAACTCCCGCTAAGGTAGTAGTGGGTGACAATATAAAGAATATCAGCAGTTCCCAACTGAAGAAAGGTGATGTCTTTGTTTGCGAAGCAGGCGATACGATTCCTGCCGACGGCGAGATCATAGAAGGTCTTGCATCTATCGACGAAAGTGCCATTACAGGCGAATCTGCCCCGGTTATCCGTGAGGCAGGTGGCGATAAAAGCTCGGTAACGGGTGGAACAAAGGTGCTTTCCGACCAGATTAAAGTATTGGTAACCCAGCAGCAGGGCGAAAGCTTCCTCGACAAGATGATTGCTTTGGTAGAAGGTGCTTCACGCAAGAAGACCCCGAATGAAATTGCTTTAACTATTCTATTGGCAGGTTTCACACTGGTATTCGTTATCGTATGTATCACGTTGATACCGATGGCCGATTATATTTCGCTGGAACATCCGGGAACGGGTATTTCCATAGCCGCTATTCTCTCTTTGTTTGTCTGCCTGATTCCTACTACGATTGGTGGTTTGCTTTCTGCCATCGGTATTGCAGGTATGGATCGTGCTTTGCGTGCCAATGTAATCACCAAATCGGGTAAAGCCGTTGAAACCGCGGGTGATATCGACACCCTGCTTCTTGACAAGACGGGTACAATCACCCTGGGCAACCGTAAAGCAACCCGCTTCCACGTAGCCGACGGAGTAGACGAACATGTCTTTATTGAAACTTGTTTGCTCTCTTCATTGGCAGATGAAACGCCCGAAGGTAAATCAATCATCGAACTGGGACGTGAAGCCGGATTCCGTATGCGCAACCTCAATACGACCGGTGCCCGTATGATTAAGTTTACCGCTGAAACCAAATGTTCGGGCGTTGACCTGGCCGACGGTACACAAATACGTAAAGGTGCCTTCGACGCCATCCGCAAGATAGCGCAAGCTGCCGGAAATGAATTTCCCAAGCAAGTAGAAGAGATTGTGACTGCGATATCCAGTAACGGTGGTACGCCTTTGGTGGTGTGTGTCAATCGGAAGGTGACCGGAGTTATTGAGTTGCAGGACATCATCAAACCGGGCATACAGGAACGCTTCGAACGTCTGCGCAAGATGGGTGTGAAGACCGTAATGGTGACCGGTGACAACCCGTTGACCGCTAAATACATTGCCGAGAAAGCCGGTGTAGACGATTTCATTGCCGAGGCCAAGCCCGAAGACAAGATGGAATACATCAAGAACGAGCAAGAACACGGCAAACTGGTTGCCATGATGGGCGACGGTACCAACGATGCCCCCGCCCTGGCACAAGCCAACGTCGGTGTAGCCATGAACAGTGGTACCCAAGCCGCCAAAGAAGCCGGAAACATGGTAGACCTTGACAACGATCCGACCAAGCTGATTGAAATCGTAGAAATCGGTAAGCAACTGTTGATGACCCGCGGTACGCTGACTACCTTCTCCATTGCCAATGACGTGGCCAAGTACTTCGCCATCGTTCCGGCATTGTTCATGGTAGCTATTCCCGAATTGGGGGCATTGAATATCATGCAATTGCATAGTCCCGAAACGGCTATCCTTTCAGCCGTCATCTTTAATGCACTGATTATTCCGATTCTGATCCCGCTGGCTTTGCGTGGTGTACAGTACAAACCAATCGGTGCCAGCGCATTGCTTCGCCGCAACCTGCTGATATATGGTTTGGGTGGTGTCATCGTTCCGTTTATCGGGATTAAAGTCATCGATTTAATAGTTAGTTTATTCTTCTAAGTGTTCACAATTAAATAGTAGAAACAATGAAAACTCTTTGGAAATCAATCAAGATAACACTGGTGTTTTGTGTGGTATTATCAGTATGCTATATCCTTGTGTTGTGGGTGTTCGCCCAGTTCGCAGGCCCCAATCAAGGCAATGCTCCCGTAGCTACCCTGAACGGAAAAGTGGTAGGTGCCGCTAATGTAGGACAGATGTTCACACAAGACATCTACTTTTGGGGACGCCCCTCCTGTGCCGGCGACGGTTACGATGCAAGTAGCTCATCCGGTAGTAACAAAGGCCCTACAAATCCAGAGTATCTGGCAGAAGTAGAAGCCCGTATCGACACCTTCCTCGTACATCATCCTTACTTGCAACGCAAAGAAGTACCCGCCGAAATGGTGACTGCCAGTGCTTCGGGACTTGACCCGGATATTACTCCTGCCAGCGCATACGTGCAAGTAGAACGAGTTGCACAGGCACGTGGCGTACAAGCTGAGCAAGTAAAAACGATTGTAGACAGTCTGGTACAAGAACCTTTCTTAGGACTTTTCGGAACCGCCAAAGTGAATGTACTGCAATTGAATATCGCATTAGACAAACTGAATAAATAACCATAGCGGAATAATACAAATACTACTAAACAAGAGATTATAGAATATGGAAACAATTAAATTAAGAAAGACACTCCGTGTCGCATTTTTATTAGCTATAGCAACGATCTTAGGCACAAATACAGTTAAAGCTCAGGAATTTAATATACAAGGTGATTTAGTGAGCTCCTATATATGGCGCGGTATGTATCAGACGGGCATTAGCATTCAGCCCACATTGGGTTTCAGCGCGAAAGGCTTCTCACTGACCGCATGGGGTTCTACCGATTTCGACGGTACTTCTTCCTCCAAAGGAAATGCCGCCAAAGAAATCGACCTTACTGCCGCTTATACCTTTGGAGAATCCGGTTTGACCCTTTCAGTAGCCGACCTTTGGTGGGCAGGTCAGGGTGCCGGAAAGTACTTTCAATTCGATAGCCACAAGACGGCACATCATTTTGAAGCAGGATTGGCTTATACACTGCCGATAGAAAAGTTCCCTTTATCCATGGCTTGGTACACCATGTTTGCCGGACTGGATAAGAATGCCGAAGGCAAACAGAACTACTCTTCTTATGTAGAGTTCAACTATCCTTTCAGTGTGAAGCAAGTCGATTTGAATCTTACTTGCGGTGTGGTTCCCTACGAAGCTTTGAACCAGTACGGCAACAACGGTTTTGCTGTAACAAACATTGCATTGAAAGGAAGTACCGTCATAAAGATAACAGATTCATTTTCTTTACCGATATTTGCGCAGACAATTTGGAACCCGTGTTTGGAAGATGCACACGTTGTGTTCGGAATAACGCTTGTTAAATGAAGAATGAAGAATGAGGAATGAAGAATTACCATGCGGAATGAGGGTGCTATGATAATATAGCGCAGCCAATTCTTCATTCTTCATTCATCATTCTTCATTAAAATAGTTTTCTATGGATAGAGAAGAGAATGTACAGCATTTCCTCGACCTGATAAAGAAATCGCGCCGAGGCAAGTTCAAAGTCTACATCGGTATGATTGCCGGTGTAGGAAAATCATTCCGTATGCTCCAGGAGGCCCATGACCTTCTGGACAACGGCGTTGATGTACAGATAGGTTACATCGAGACCCACGGCCGTGTAGGAACAGAAGCGCTACTGCCGGGACTTCCCGTGATTCCCCGCCGGAAGATATTCTACAAAGGCAAGGAACTGGAAGAGATGGACTTGGAAGGGATTATCCGCATTCATCCCGAAATAGTGATTGTGGATGAACTGGCGCATACCAATGTAGAAGGAAGCCTGAACGAAAAGCGCTGGCAAGATGTGATGACTTTGCTGGAAGAAGGTATCAACGTCATCTCTGCCGTCAATATCCAGCATATTGAAAGTGTGAACGAAGAGGTACAGAGCATTTCGGGCATCGAAGTCAAGGAACGCATCCCCGACAGTGTTTTGCAGGAAGCCGATGAAGTGGTGAACATCGACCTTACTGCCGAGGAACTGATCACCCGCCTGAAAGCCGGAAAGATTTATAAGCCGGAGAAGATACCTATTGCTTTGAATAATTTCTTCAAAACAGAGAATATCCTTCAACTCCGTGAATTGGCTTTGAAGGAAGTAGCCCTTCGTGTAGAGAAGAAAGTGGAAAATGAAGTTGTGATGGGAGCAGGTATTCGTCACGAGCGTTTCCTGGCTTGCATCAGTAGTCGGGAAAAGACACCGAGGAGGATTATCCGTAAGGCTGCCCGCTTGGCTACGAGGTATAACACATCTTTTGTAGCTCTTTATGTGCAAACTCCCCGCGAAAGCACAGACAGGATAGATCTGGCCCGTCAGCGTCATTTGCTGAACCACTTTAAACTGGTGGCGGAACTGGGTGGCGAAGTCCTTCAGGAGCATTCGAAAGATGTCTTGGAAACCATAATCAAGGTGTGCAAAGAGAAACAGATAACCACGGTGTGCATGGGCAGTCCCGGATTTCAGTTGCCGGGGGTTCTTTGCCGCATCAAGGGTTATCGGAAGTTTGTGAGAGCTTTGGCTCAAGCCGGCATCGATTTGATTATTCTGGCTTAAAAATAATCAGTATATTTGTCAACATCACTTTATCACAATACCACTTTATCACTCTTTTAATATGAATATACGTACGAAATTAATTCTCGGTGTTGGCCTGTTGGCCGGAATGATTATCCTGCTGGTGGCTCTTTCGGTTGTCAACCTTCAAGTACTGACTGCTACCGAACCGGACAGCCCTGCTGCCCTGCCTGCCTTGCAGAATGCGTTGGTGTGGGTGTCCATTACGGGAGGTATCTCCATTCTTTGCAGTTTGTTCCTGTTGATATGGCTTCCCCAATCTATAGAGAAGCCCGTCAACGAGTTGAAGCGCGGTATCCTCGAAATTGCCAATCACAATTACGAGAAACGCCTCGATATGAAGAATAACGAGGAGTTCCGTGAAGTAGCCGATAGTTTTAACCGCATGGCGGAGCGGTTGACAGAGTATCGTGCCAGTACGCTGAGCGATATCCTTGCTGCCAAGAAGTTCCTCGAAGCTACCGTCAATAGTATTCACGAACCGATTATCGGTCTGAATCGTGAGCGTGAGATACTCTTTATCAATAACGAAGCGCTTACCGTCCTTAATTTGAAACGTGAGGATGTGATCCGCCGTTCTGCCGAAGAATTATCTTTAAAGAACGACTTGCTGCGCCGTCTGATTCGTGAATTGGTAAACCCTGGTGAGAAACAGGAGTCTTTGAAGATTTATGCGGATAATAAGGAAAGCTACTTTCAGGCATCCTATATTCCTATTATCAATACCGAGGCTGCCGATGATGAACCACGTAACTTGGGCGATGTGATTCTATTGAAGAATATCACCGAGTTCAAAGAGTTGGATAGCGCCAAGACTACCTTTATCTCGACCATCTCACACGAGCTGAAGACTCCTATCTCTGCCATCCTCATGAGCCTTCAGTTGTTGGAGGACAAACGCATCGGCGACTTGAATCCGGAGCAGGAACAACTTTCCAAGAGCATCAAAGAGAATAGCGACCGCCTGCTGGGCATCACCGGCGAACTGCTGAATATGACCCAGGTAGAAGCCGGCAAGCTCCAAATGATGCCGAAGATTACCAAACCTATCGAACTCATAGAGTATGCCATCAAAGCCAATCAGGTGCAAGCCGATAAGTTCAATATACAGATCGAAGTGGAATATCCCGAAGAGAAGATGCCGAAGCTCTTTGTAGATAGTGAAAAGATTGCGTGGGTGCTTACCAATCTACTGAGCAACGCCATCCGTTACTCCAAAGAAAACGGACGGGTAGTGATTGGTGCCCGCCAGGAAGATAATATGATTGAACTTTTTGTACAGGACTTTGGTAAAGGCATCGACCCGCGTTACCACCAAAGCATCTTCGACCGATACTTCCGTGTACCGGGTACTAAAGTTCAAGGTAGTGGTTTGGGACTTTCCATCTCAAAAGATTTTATAGAAGCCCATGGCGGTACACTGACGGTAGAAAGCGAACTAGGCAAAGGGAGTAGGTTTGTGATGAGGCTGAAGGCATAGTTGTAGAAATGAAGAATGAGGAATGAAGAATGAAGAATTGCCATGCGGTTTATTCGTTATTATAGTGAAGGAGCAGATTACACAATGTGAATATTCCGCATGGCAATTCTTCATTCTTCATTCCTCATTCTTCATTTAATTAGTTCTTCCCATTTAGGTGGATTTCCTCCCATCAGATGGCGGACAAAGAAGTCATAACGTTTATGTTCCCCGAAGTCTTCCCCCATTGTGTGATGTGCACCGGGTATTACTACGAGTTCAAAATCTTTGTTTGCTTTAATCAAGGCATTTACTACTTGCATCGTTGAGGCAGGATCTACATTATCGTCCATCTCGCCTACTACAAGCATCAGCGGACGGGTTAGCAAATGGGCATTCTCTACATTGGAACACGCTTTGTAGGATTCATCTACGGGGTATCCCATCCAAAGCTCGTTCCACCATATCTTGTCCATGCGGTTGTCATGGCAGCCACAAGCGGAATAAGCGGCTTTGTAGAAATCAGGATGCAGCAATACGGCATTTGTAGATTCCTGTCCACCGGCTGAGCAGCCGTAGATGCCTACACGGTCAATGTCCATATAAGTATACTTTCGGGCAGCAGCTTTTATCCAAGCTATATGGTCGGGCAGACCTGCATCTTTCAAGCTCTTATAACATACATTCTCGAAGGTACGTGAGCGGAAGGAAGTACCCATTCCATCTACCATCACTACAATAAAGCCAAGCTCGGCAAGAGATGTCATGTACCAATTGTAAGACATGAAAGTTTTGGGTACATACTGGTCGCCGGGCCCTTGATAAATATACTCGATCACGGGATATTTCTTGTTCGGATCGAAGTTCGTGGGACGTACAATCAGTCCCCACATATCCGTTTCCCCATCGCGTCCTTTAGCGGTGAATACTTCCGGCGCTTTCCAACCTTCGGCTTCCAGGCGGCTGATGTCGGCCGTTTCCAGTGGCATTACTATTTTACCGTCTTTGGCACTGCGCAGTACGGCTATCGGAGCTTTATTCACCATAGAATAAACGTCTACGAGATAATTCATATCTTCCGAGAACCAGGCTTTGTGCATACCTTCTTCGGGAGTGAGGCAGGTCAGTCCCTTGCCATCGAAGCCGATGCGGTAGTAACGAATCAGATAAGGATCTTCATCGGGCTGCATACCATTTGCGGAGAAATAGATGGTACGATTATCTTCATCTACTTGTAGTACCTGGCGTACATACCATTCGCCTTTGGTAATCTGCTGTATGGGTTGTGCAGTGGTACGGTCGAACATGTACAGATGATTCCAATTATCACGTTCACTCATCCAGATAATGTGCTTGCCGTCTTTCAGGTCGTGACGGAAGTGGCGGGTATAGTTTACATACTTATCGTGGGTTTCTTCTATCAATGGGCGTACTTTGCCGGTTTCGACCGAAAACTCTAACACACGGAATACTTGATGTCCGCGTTGGTTGTACTCGAAGGTTACCGCACGGCTGTCACTGTTCCATACCGGATCATAAATCTCATATTGTCGGGCAAACAAGTCAGTAGACGGGATAATGCTGCGTCCTGTTTCTACTTCGTAGATGCAGGGCACTTTAAACGGAAGCTCGTCTCCCGGTTTGGCGTATTCCTGCTTGTGCAGTTTGGGCTGAAGCTGATCGGCAGGCGAAGACTCTACGTAATAGACAAAGCGTTTTTCTACCGGGCGGATTCTGCAAGAGACTACCTTCTTGCTATCGGGTGACCAGCGAATATAGGATGAATAGTAATTGCTCAACGTACCATCCTGACTGAGTTGCTTCTCTTTTCCGGTTGCTACTTCCTTCACATAGATGTTGTCATTCTTGATGAATGCCGTGTACTTGCCATCGGGCGATGTTATCGGTTCGGCAGACTTTTCATCATCCCATTCCATCCAGTGACGGGGTTTTGACGGTTTGGGCAGACTGCCTTCATTGGTAAGCTGATTCTTACGCACAGCATACATCCATTTCTGATTGTTGAAGTTGAAGCGAAGTGTGTCAAGAGTCTTATTTACATACAGTCGTTCCAGGTTTATAGCTTCGGGTTTTACTTCTTTGCCGGATGCTTTACCCAGGGTAATCGCCAGTTGCTTGTGATCGAACAGTTCTTTTCTCCCTTTCTTGTCTGCATTAACAGATACATAGATGCGTCCTTCGGGAGTATTACGAACATACCAGAACTGATGCGTTCCTTCTATCCATTCAGGATTAACATTGGAGTAGAATACATTATTACTGCTGAATCTTTCACGCAATGAGTAAGCACGGTTGTAATCCTCCGCCGTACCTTGAGCAATAGCCATGCCCCCGTTGAGGAGCATGGCTATTAAAAACAAACCTAATTTATAAAATTTCATATGCTGCTTTCTTATTGTACTTCCCACTCGAATAAGCCCGATGAGAATTTGTCCGGCTGTACGATCTCCAGTTTGACGCTACTGGTTTTTACGGGATCGAAGTTAACTATGTTTCCAGTACCCTTTTCGGTTCCGTATTTATCGGCGCCGGTCACGGGTTGCCATTGACCTTGTGCATCTTTGTAATAGACTTTCCAGCTTTTGGGTACACGGCAGCCGCCCCACGGGGCATCGTCAAACCAATATACAGTGGAGCTCGAAACGGTTGCTTCGGCTGGGAATTCGTAGGTAATCCATTCGGTAGTTCCCTGTTTGGGCCACCAATGATAGTAGGGCATAGAGCGGTCGTTTTCATCTTTCGGCACTAAGCGGTCGTTGATGGCTGAGATAGAACGTGCTTTGTGCGATGCGTCTATTTTACTTCCCGAAGCCAGCGTAGCGGGCATAGCGGGACGTGATGCACTCAAATCCTGCGGCAACCAAACGGACATGGCACCCGATCCACGATGTGCCCAAGCATAGTAGGGGATCAAAGTCAGTTGTACGTTCGAGGCGGTCAGGTTGCCTGTATCGTCATAGCCTAGAATTTGAGCTTGAGTTTTCAGTTGGTTGATGCCGTACAGTAAGTCGGGCTTCTCTACCACGTCGAATTTCGGGTTGCGGTTCATAAACACGCTGAATACATCGAAGTTGTTATCCGGCCACTCTGCACAGTACACAATCGGGCCGCGTTCTACGGCAATGCGTCCGCGGTCGGCTTCTACTTTGTTGTTGGCACGTACGGTGCGGGGCTCCATGTCGAAGTGCACTTCTACTTGGTCGTTCTTCTGCCAACGGCGGTCGATGCAGAAGTAACCGTCTTTCAATTCGCTTTGCACGGCTTCTCCGTTCACTTTTACGGTGTACTTCAAGCGTTTGCCGTCACTATAGGTATAAAGATCGCTGGGCACTACCTGATTGCGCACCCATCCCGGGATACGTACTTTCAGTGTAAACTGTCCGGCACTGTTTTTCTTGATGCCGATGTTGATATCTCCGTTCCAGGGATACTTTGTAGTCTGCTCGATAGAAACAGCTTTGCCGTTCACTTTCAAGTCCGATGTGTTGGACATGAACAGGTTGACGTAAACATCCTTATCCTTTACCGCATAGATATATCCCGGCAGCGAAGGAATGAAACGGCAGATGTTGGACGGGCAACAAGCGCAACCGAACCACGGCTGGCGTTGGTGTTGTCCCATGCTCTCCAACGGATTGGGGTAGAAGAATCCGCCACCATCCAGTGATACACCGGATATCAAACCATTATATAAGGTACGTTCCAGTACATCGTAATACTTCGATTCGCCATGAAGCAGGAACAGACGGTAGTTGACGTATACATTGCCGATAGCCGCGCAAGTTTCGCAATAAGCCGACATATTGGGCAGCTCATAGTTCTTGCCGAAAGCTTCACCGGCAGCGGTTGCTCCGATACCTCCTGTGATGTAATACTTCTTGCCGACGATATTATCCCAAATGCGGTCGATGGCATGAATATAGGCCGTGTCTCCGGTGAGGGCGGCCACATCGGCCATACCAGCGTACATGTAAGCGGCACGAACCGCATGGCCAACGGCTTCATCCTGTTGTACTACGGGTTTATGCGCCTGACTGTACTCGTCCGTGCGGCTGGTATATCCGCGCTGATCGAGGAAGAACTTGGCCTGATCCAGATACTTCTTTTCTCCGGTTACGAGATAAAGCTTGGCAAGAGCCATTTCGGCAATCTGATGTCCGGGTACACGAATCTGTTGTCCTTCGCCTGTACCGATTTCCCGACATACACAATCGGCATATCTCATGGCGATATTGAGGAAGTTCTTCTTTCCGGTTGCCTGATAGTGGGCAATGGCACCTTCTACCATGTGACCGAGGTTGTAGAACTCATGGCTGAGGTCTTCTACTTTTTCCCAACGTTTGCTACCTGCCCATTCGTGAGGATGTTTGGGATTCATCGTGCGGCTGGTATAGAGATAACCGTCCGGCTCTTGAGCAGCGGCTACAATGACGAGTACGCTGTCGATGTACTTCGCCAGTTTCTTGTCGGGGTAGGTTTGCAGCAGATAACTGGCACCTTCGATGGTTTTGTAAACGTCGGTATCGTCAAAGGCCAGTCCGCCTACGGTAATGGTGTCACTGGGATGGGCTGCATTGACAAAGTTCTGATACCTGCCTGTTTCTTCACATTTGCTGAAGGCGAGGGGAATGGTTACTTTCCGGCTCGCATCGAGACGTTGTCCCCAAAAGGAGTCGGTCACTTTCACCGAAGTAAAGGGCACCGGGTCGATGGGATAACCGTGCGAGGATTGTTTTACTTGCGCCTGGCTGCAAAGTGCTGTGGCAAGGAGCATGGAGGTTACTAAAAGTTTCTTCATGGTTCTTTTATTGTTTTTAGGGTTTTATTTGTTCAATGGAATATATTCGTCCCAAAGCTTCAACGAGTGCAGATAGCCGGTGAACGGCCAGTTGCGCTCTGCGTTTTGTCCGAGGGTTACAAACTGCGAAGGTGTCACCAGCAGTTGGATGTCTTTTTCGCTGATCAACTGATTGTTGATATATACCTGTTCCATCCGGCCGTCGAAGCAGATATAAATGTGTTGCCACTTACCTTCGAGGGACTTCATATCTTTATATCCGGCATCTTCGTACCAGCCATAGTGATTGATGACTCCACAACGAGGTTCAGTACCGTTCACTAGCATGATCTTCTCCAGTTCGTCGTGAGATGAGGTGAAATCGGCCACGCATTCATTTTCCGCGATCGAGTCGTTCAGCACCCAGGCTTCAAGGGTATATGGAGCATTATCCCGCAATGTTGCAGGCAGCGGGAAACTGGAGCGGAACACTTGATTACCGTCGAAAGCAAAGCTTTTCTTTCCTTCTATTTCCCGAATGACAGACGGAGCTTTCTGCGCTTCAAAATATCCTTTCATTCCGTGATTGGAAAGATAATGCACCGTATCTCCGGCTGCAAAGTCATCGGCAGTGATGCTTACTACCATTCCTTGTTTCTGTTGGGCGGCAGCCGGCAAACGTACAATGTCCGTTGTGGCATCGTATGTTTTCTCGGCAGGTGCTTGCTGCCAGTTATAGTAGCGGAGGTTGGTGATTATCAAAGGCTCGGCGCCGCTTTGAAGAGAAATCATGCCCGATGAGAGAGCTTGTTCCGCTTCAAAGCTTTGCCACTTGCCTGACCTATAAACTAACCCACTTATAGTATGTTCTTTCGAAGGAGAGAGCAACGGGTGACGGTATTCCAGCGTGGTGCCCGGTTCCAGTACCAGTGCGTCACGTCCGTCTATGCGCCGGGTGCGGGCTGCGCCTTCTTTCAAGGTGAAAGAGCCGCCCAGCATTCCTTCGTTGTTTTGCCATTCACGACCGTTCCAGTCTGCAGCGGTCAGTCCCATCCATTGCTGGGGAGACGATTCCTCAATGCCCGAAAAGACTTTGATGTTCCAGATGGCACCACCGAAGCCGTTCTTTTGCCCACCGGTGAAGGTGAGGCGTACGTAGCGGGCTTTGGTCTTTCCGAAATCTACCATCGGACTGCCTGCCAGATGGTTGTTGCGTTTGTCGGAGAAGATGCTCCAATGTTTGCCGTCGGTAGAAGTCTCAATCAGATATTGATAGAACTGGGTGCCGTATTGGAATTGTGTCCAAATGGTTTGTATTGGTTCGTTGCGTCCCAAGTCTATTTCAATCCATTCCTGACCCATGCTGCGGGGACGCCACAGGGTACCGTTGTTATCGTCTACGGCATATCGGGGGAGGAAGTTGTCGTCGTAATAGGAGGAGGCACGAACGCTCTTGCCTAGTGCGAGGTTGGGAGATTTCACTACGGAAGGGGCTAGTGCGCCTACACCCTCGTGGGTAGGAATAATCTTCCGGATACTGCCGTCTTCTGCAAACTCCATGCGGTCGATGCACAGCTGGCGATGGAAGCCGCGGTTGGAGTGCGGGTTGTCATGGCGGTGGTACACCATATAATAATCATTGCCCTCTTGCAGAATACTGTGGTGTCCCGGACCATGAACGGTTCCGTCGGCGTTGGTTTCGAGGATACAGCCCTGATAGGTATAGGGGCCGAGTGGTTTATCCGAAGTGGCGTATTGCACCCGGTAGGTACCGTCGTGGCAGGAGCCGGAGGAATACATAAAGTAATATACGCCGTTGCGTTTTATCACGAAAGGCGCTTCGAAGAAGTCGGTAACTTCGGTATTGGGGATGAGGCGGGTTTCGGTGAATCCTTTCAGGTCGGGAGTCATCTTTCCGGCACCGCAGCCGAAGCCTTTGTAGATGCCCCAAGTTCCCCAGTAGAGGTAGACGGAACCGTCATCATCCACAAAGGTTTGTCCATCGAGGGTGATGGCATTAGTCACGAAACGGTCGGGGACGAGGACGGCTTCGCTTTCACCGAGAATGTTCTTCCAAGGGCCGCGCGGCGTTTCGCTCACACCGCAATGGATGATGCAGGGCTGGCAGTAGAAGTAGTAATACTTGCCATCAGTGTGTTGCACTACGTCGGGCGCCCATATCCAGTGGCTATCCGGCCAGTTCATGGGCATCAGCGTCCAGTTGACGAAGTCCTTGCTGGTCCATACTTGGGCGGGGCCGAAACCGGCACCACTCCCGTCGGTGGTGGCATACATATAATAGGTATCACCGAATTTCTTGACGGTGGGGTCGGCAAAGTAGCCGGGAATGATGGGATTGCCTGCACCCGGAGTGTTGAAAAGAGCCTGAGCAGA
The DNA here is from genome assembly GCA_023458215.1 of Bacteroidota bacterium. The sequence continues at coordinate 3,120 of JAEXAJ010000208.1, read as the reverse complement.
GGCGGATAAAGTTCCCATCAGGAGGGAAGCGACTAAGAGAATAATCTTGTTCATATTATCATTTGTGTATCTCATTACTAATCGGTATCTCAATCTCATAAAAATATTCTGTGAGCAAACGGTACATGTCCGGGTCGTAAGACTTCAGTTTGGCGCGGCGGTTCATGGAGTTATGTATTCCGTTACTGGGGTCGGCATAGCGGTTGCAATTAAAGAAGGATTGTACACATTCGGCAAAATACTCTTCCTTGTTGCTGATGGCATACGTGTTTGCCCACAACCCTTTACCCTTTGCTTGCAGATACATCGTTTCGAGACGATCATTGAAGTCCGGCTCTACTCCGGCGATACCAACCATGTGAAGAAGATGAGCAAACTCATGAATCAGTATATTCTCGCCCGTATATTTATCTTGCGGAAGAGCCAACAGGTTCTCTTCACCGCAACTGGCCGAGAACTCATCTTCCGGTGCACCGCCGAACCCGCGTGCCCGCCAGTTCCAGTAGGCAATGCTATCCGGAGAGTTACAGATATGAGCAAACTCGGGCAAGTCGCAAGTAGCCTCATCCTTGCCGATGATCATCACATGACAACCTTTCTTCACCATGTGCGCCTTTACGTCGGCACGCTTTGCCAGCATCAGACTGATGATGTCGCAAGCTTTCAACAAGGCTTCGTCGCTCACCTTATCGGACGAAGTGACGTAAAGCCCCTCTGTTTCGATATATTTCTTATAGAAAGAAGGAATATTCTTGCCCGAAGGAATACCGGTAACCGTTCCACGCACGGGACATGCTTCGAGTTTCATCGCAAAACCGCCACCCGATGCCAAATGGAGCTTTATGCGGCTATTCTTGTCTATCGTCAGTTTCTCCGTCCGATAGTCTTCCGCCTGCTTGTTGGCATTGATGCCATCTGCAAAAAGCGTTGCTGTATAGCGTGCGCCGGCAGGCAGGAAGGAGAAGTCGAGTTCTACATCCCGTTCGTCCCAATTCGTCAGTCCGCCGATGTACCAGTTGATATCTTTCTTGCGGACACTGACAATGTATTCTCCCAGTTTACCCGAAGCTATAAAGGTGGAATCCGTTTCAACAGGGATGGAGGTGATAAAATCTACGCACGGCTGCTCGTTCAAGTAATTGGTGGGAGCATCGCATAGCATGGTGAAGGGGGAGTCGTGCACGATGTATGCCGCCAACTGATGGCAACGAGTTCCCATACTCATGGGGGAATAGTAAACAGCGCGCCAATCTTGCCGGGTTGCGTTGCGCATCGCTCCCGGAGTATAATCTACCGGACCTGCCATCATGCGGATGTAGGGAAAGGTGACGTCATAGAGAGGCATGTTGTTCTTTGCGTCCGTCCACTTCACTTCTTCCATGCCGAAGAGGCTTTCGAAGTTGATGATATTCGGATACGTGCGATTGATACCTGTAGGCTTGTAGATACCGTGCAGGTCGAGCGTTAGTTTATGTTTGGCGGTGGCTTCGGCAATGCGGTAAACCATTTCGACGGCTGTCTGGTCGTCACGGTCGAGGAAATCGACTTTGAAACCTTTGATACCCATGTCGGCGTACTTCCGACAGGCGGCTTCGAGCTGGGAGTCCAATACATTGAATACAGTCCAAAGGACGATTTCGACTCCTTTTTGCTTTCCGTAAGATATCAGGTCGGGGAGGTTCAGTTCGGGAATCACGGTCAGCATATCGCCGCTTTTGGGATCGTACCAGCCTTCGTCCAACACAATAAATTCGATGCCATTGCGGCTGGCGAAGTCTATATAATATTTGTAAGTATCCATATTGATGCCTGCCTTGAAGGGTACTCCTTTCAGGTTCCAGTCGTTCCACCAATCCCAGGCTACTTTCCCGGTCTTTATCCACGAGGTGTCGCCAATGCGATTGGGTGAAGCAAGGGCGTAGACTAAGTTATTTACAGGCATATCCGTATCGTGTTCCGTTACGGCAAGCACTCGCCAAGGATAGGTACGGGCACCCGCACTGCGTGCGATAAAGTCCGTAGTTTCGGTGACATACTCCTGCCGACGCCATGGATAGAAGTCGGTTTTGGAGGGATAGGGGGCAAAAACTCCTTTCAGAGAATAAGTTGACGAGGGAGCTGCTTGTACAAACATTCCCGGATAAGCCTCTAAATCGGCTTCCAATAGGGTCAGTTTTACTTTACCGCAATCTATAGTAGTGGGTAGAAAGGCTAACTTCTGCTGTGCTTTTGATAACGGTGCGACCTCGTAGATATTCTGAAAAGCCATTGCCATGGGCTTCTTGTCGTTCGTTGTATACGAAAGATAAGCGGTATTGTCCCGATTGAAATTAAATTCTGCCACTTCCTCTTTGAGTATCACTTCCGACTTCCGGGTAGTGTAGAAACGATAGGCTACTCCTTGATTATAAGCGCGAAAAGTAACACCAAAACCATTCTTTAGTTTCAAGTCGAGTTCATTGCACGTAGCAATGAACTCCTTGAAACGGTAGAAAGGAGATTCTACCCGATCGCTGATCTTTTTCCTTTTAATACCTGTTACCTGAGCCTTGTTTCCTATGGCAGTTCCGTCTGCCAAAACCAATCCTATAGTAGAGAAAGAGAGAATTGTATCTTTTTCGTGCATCACTTGGTAAGCTAGCTTGTCACCGGTAGTGATTTCTACGGTTAACTTCCCATCGGGTGAAGCCAGTGCATATTTCTTTCCTAGGCTTGCTCCGAATGAATCATATCCGGAGAAGATAAATAAGGAAACAATGATTAGTCTGATAGAGATGTTGTTTTTCATAATGCGGTTCATTCAGTTTTATCTGTTGCAAAGTAAACGAAAAAAGGGCGAACGGAAGGACTGAATAATATAATGTAATAAAAGAATAGTCCAATATGCTCTACCAAATAGCTTCCAAAAGCCGTATTTAGACTATTGCTCCATCGGATGGATTATTTTTGCATGGGGTATCACCTTCCCTTTGAGTGATTGTGAGGTTCCATTACTGAGCGGTTTTGAGCTAAATGATTCACGGACTATCCCGTCATCCAGAGCGAAGTCGAAGGATCTCTTCTCCTGATGTTTAGCGCAGCCTTGTGCAAAGAGAAGGGATTCTTCGACTTCGCTCAGAA
>JAEXAJ010000207.1 GCA_023458215.1 Bacteroidota bacterium | reverse complement strand
GCGAACCGAACTGGAAGTACAAACCGGCATCGGTTGGCGCACCTATTTCGCAACCGCTATTATCGGCGTTGGCTATCAAGTTACCTTCTGCCCACTCTATCTGATTGCTATAATAAAGTACACGGGTAGCAGTGTGCTCTTTTCCATCCTTGCCTACGATTGTTACTTTCAGCAGAGCGGTGTCTGTGTCTTTTATCGCATCATCCATTGTCGGAGGGGTAACGGTAACGATGGCTTGGTCCTTGATGCTGCCGTCGGCATTGAAGGTCGGAACTTGCTTGATAGCTACCGTCCACGGTACTCTGGCGGCGCGGGTGGCAACGGCTACGCTCAGTCCCTTGCTGTTGGTCACTTCGGCTTTGATGGCGGCGTAATCGGCGTCCTTTATGTTCAGTGCCAATGTGATGTCCTTTGCCTCAGCGGTAGTGATAGTAGCAAAGTCACTGAAAATCTTGATGGCATCGACCATAGGTAAAGTAAATGTAGCTCCATTGTCGCCTGCCAGGGTGAAGGTCACGGTATTGTCAGCATTCACTTTCACACCGTCTTTCTTGAACACGGCATCGCCTTGAGAGCCTGTTTCGCCTGTTTCGCCTTTATCGCCAGTAGCCGGAACTTTCTCCGTACCGTTCATCAGCCACTTGCCGTCTACCTGCCAGTAGAGCTTGCCGTTATCCTGGGCTACGCTCAATACAGGTGTTTTGCCTGTGGCGCCGGTAGTGGCTACTTTATTACCTGCTGCATCCAGCATCCAGGTAGCTTTGGCGTCGCCGGTCTTCACTGTCCAGTAGTAAGCACCGTCAGTGAATTTGTCTACACCAATCACGGGAGTAGTGCCATTGGCGCCATCTTTACCGTTTATACCGTCGAAGATAGTGATAGCGTCGCTTTTGGTGAAGGTGATGGTGTAACCGGTTTTGCCGTCTACAGTGATGGGTGATACGCCCGTCACGTAGTCATTCTCTTCGAGAGCGGTGACCAATCCTTGCAGGGCGCTGATCTGCCCGTTCACGGTGGTGCTCCACGCTTCCAGTTTTTCTACTCGCGACTGTAGGTCGCTTACGTCTTTTCTCAAAGCGGTGTCGTCATAGTCGTCACCGCAACTCCACATCGCCACTGCTGCTACAAGGAGCATGGCATAGAATTTAATTGATTTCATCATAAAATTGTGTTTTAAAGTCCTTCCCCAGACGGGAGGAGGGTTAATAATCTATTGTTTGTTGATCGTTTGTTTGTTCTTGGTCTGCATATCCCGTTATTCAACTTTGCGGGACGCACTGATAGGCGGCTATACCTTTTTGGTCGAGATATCGGACGGCAAAGTGGGGTTCTTGGTTATAATAAGTAGGGGTTGGCGCTACTGAAAGTATCAAAGCGAGGTGCTTGGAGGGCGTACTCCCCTCTATGGGTATCTGTACGCATACTTTATCATCTTTCTTGTATGTTTGTTTGTTGTTCATATACCTTTCGGGACTACATAGTTGGAGGTTTTGGAGTAACAGTTACTTGTTAGGTAACGGAAACCACAAATACACCAATCTGCAAAGCGTTGCAGAGGCATGACACCCATATTTTCGATTTGTAGGTTCAGTAAAGACAACAAGCATCCAACCTCGTGCTTTTAGGTAAATGCACGGGGCAGAAAAACACATGGTTTCCTCCATGTAAAGAATGAAAAGTAAGGTAAGTTTAATATTTCAAGAAGTGAATTAAGGAAATCTCGTGTTTTATGTATAAAATAATGAGTGTTATATACCACTGTATTAACTTCTTTTTATATCTTTGTTGCGGTTTAGGCTTTTCCGTTACCTAACAAGTAACTATTGTTTTTTTTATTTCCAGTAACTTGCCTCTCCGAAAAGAACACGTGCCATTACAAGCTTATTGGCCTGCTCCAATTCTCCATGTTCAAAACTTTTCAGATAAGTACGTGTCACTTCGAGTGAGGAATGTCCCAAGCCTTCGGAAATCACGGTTTCGGGAACAAGGCAGAATTTGGCTGCCGTGGCCCACGTGTGGCGGGCGGTGTACGAGCTCACCCGCACGCCGTGCAGCCCACGAAGAGCAGCCAGTCTAGTCAGCCGACAGTTGAGCAGGCGCAGTTGGCGGCAGTACTCGTGGTAGATGGCTTTGGCTCCGGTAATGCCGTCGAAGAAGCACAACAGGTAGGGAGATTCGGGATCGGTGCTACGATAGCCGTCAATCAGCGCCAATGCCTCGGCGGTGAGGGTTACCCGTAGCGGGGTGCCCGTCTTGTGGCGGTGGCAGGTCAGCACAGTGCAGCCGGTGGCATCGGTGCGCAGGTCGCCCCGATGCAGGTGTAGCAAGTCCACCAGAGGCATGCCTTGCAGGCGGAACATCAGCGAGAGCATATCGCGCGATTGGCGCAACGCTTGGGGCAATGTTTGAGGCAAGGCTTCGGCTTGCGTGTGCAAGGGCTTGCACAAATCATCGTCCGCCAGCAGCCGGCGCATCTCTTCGTCCTGCAACGCCCGCTTCCGCTCCACCTTTGTACCTGTAAACACACCGCTGAACAAGCGATATTCGCCGGGAATCACTTCCGCATCCACCGCCCGGTGATACACTGACCGCAGGGCACGCACATAAGTGGAAATCGTGTTCCACTCATTTTGTAGGTCAGCCTCGTACTGTTCGAAGCGTTTCAGCGTGCGGCGGTTGATGGCCCCGAAGAAGATTTCGCCACCGCCCACAAACTCGAGAAAGGCTTTGTAAGCATACCAATACACGTGTGCCGTGCCGTAACGCTCCTCCTCTTCCAACTTGTTAATCACTCCGAGCACAAAGCATGTAAAACTTTGTAGCTTCTTTTTTTTCTCTTTCTTTTTCATAACATACAGTTGTTTTGGTAAGTCATAGAATATCTCTCCAAAGATGACACTTCAGAAAATGTAAGAACACAAAATAAAGAAATAGGATGCCGAAAGAAGTTTTTTTAACGGATACAACGCAGAAACTCAACCAATCTCTTTTTCTAATACTTTTCTAATACCACTCTAATTTTCCTCTAACGGCCTATCTGCATCATATCGCCTACCTTTGCGGCGTTCAAAACGAAATTAAAATACTAACCGGTAAAAGTGTGAATATACATTCGCCAAAGAAAGGAGGAGATTATGATGTGGAAGAAAAGCAAAACCAACACAAATTATCTGTTTAACGCCGAAAAAGTCTTTTTGGCAGCTACACAAAGACTAGAATCTGTTTACTCTTATTTCCAGACCACGAGCTGCGGTCTGTTACCCGAAGAGGTGAAAAGCAGGAAGGAACAATATGGACTGAATGAAGTTGTGCACGAACAGAAGAAGCGTCCTGTGCTTCTTTTTATAAAAGCTTTCATCAACCCGTTCATTGGAGTGCTCACTGCATTGGCCATAATATCTTTGGTTATCGACGTAGTCATGGCCGAACCTGCCGAGAAGGAATGGACAGGTGTCATTATTATTGCTTCTATGGTAGTATTCAGTTCCATACTCCGGTTCTGGCAGGAATGGAAAGCCGGTGAAGCTACCGACTCGCTCATGAAAATGGTGAAGAATACTTGCAGCGTAAAGCGGGTAGGGCAACAAGAAGAAATAGATATCCGCGAGCTGGTTCCGGGCGATGTGGTTTATATTGCAGCCGGTGACATGATTCCCGCCGATATGCGTATCATCGAATCCAAAGACTTGTTTATCAGCCAGTCTTCACTGACGGGAGAGTCCGAACCTATTGAAAAATACCCCGAGATACACGATAAACAGAATCGCAAAGGCAGTGTAGTCGAACTGGATAATATCTGCTTTATGGGTTCAACCGTAATCAGTGGTTCGGCTTTGGGCATTGTCTTTGCCACGGGCAGCTATACTTATTTGGGAACAATAGCACGCAGTATCACGGGTGTAAGGGCTACCACTGCTTTCGACAAAGGCATCAGCAAAGTCAGTTTCCTGTTGATTCGTTTTATGCTGGTCATGGTACCGTTTGTCTTCCTGGTGAATGGATTCACTAAAGGAGATTGGTTCGAAGCATTTATATTTGCTGTATCAGTAGCTGTTGGCTTGACTCCCGAAATGCTCCCTATGATTGTCACAGCCAATCTCTCGAAAGGAGCGGTAGCCATGTCGAAGAAGAAAACCATTGTCAAGAACCTGAATGCCATTCAGAACTTCGGTGCGATGAACATTCTCTGCACCGATAAAACGGGAACCATCACCTGCGACAATATTGTACTCGAAAAGTATATCAATGCCGATGGTACTTCCGACTCCGGAAAGCGCATCCTGCGCCATGCCTTCTACAACAGCTACTTCCAGACGGGATTGAAGAATCTGATGGATAAAGCCATCCTGTCTCATGTACGCGAGTTGCAATTAGAACATCTGAAGGACGACTACGTCAAAGTAGACGAAATACCTTTTGACTTTTCCCGTCGCCGGATGTCTGTAGTAGTGGAAGACAGGCAGCATAAGAAGCAGATTATCACTAAAGGAGCCGTAGAAGAAGTGCTTTCTATCTGTTCGTTTGCCGAATTTAACGGTGAGGTTCATCCTTTGACGGATAAGCTACGTATCCAAGCTACAGCCATCAGTGAAGAAATGAACCGCGAAGGCATGCGTGTATTGGCCATTGCACAGAAAAGCTTTATTGATAAAGACCACGATTTTGCGGTAGGTGATGAAAAGGATATGGTGTTGATAGGCTATCTTGCCTTTCTGGACCCTCCTAAACCATCGGCTTCCGAAGCTATCAGACAGTTACATGAGAATGGGGTGGAAGTGAAAATCCTCTCGGGTGATAACGATGCCATTGTTAAAACAATTGCCCGTCAGGTAGGTATCAATGCGGCCTCTTCATTAACCGGAACGGAAATAGAACGGATGAATGATGAAGAATTGATGCCTTTGCTTAGTCGCACCACTCTGTTCTCCAAACTGGCGCCATTACAAAAGATGCGTATCATCCAGCTATTGCAGGGGCAGGGCAACACCGTGGGTTTCCTGGGAGATGGTATCAATGATGCATCCGCTTTGCGTCAGTCCGACATTGGTATTTCTGTTGATTCGGCCGTTGACATTGCCAAAGAAAGTGCCGACATTATTCTGCTCGAAAAAGACCTGATGGTATTGGAAGATGGTGTGCTCGAAGGACGGAAAACTTTTGGAAACATAACCAAGTACATTAAGATGACAGCGAGTTCCAACTTCGGGAATATGTTCAGTGTGATGGCAGCCAGTGCATTCTTGCCTTTTCTGCCGATGCTACCTATTCATTTACTGATTCAGAATCTGCTGTATGACATCTCACAGACCACCATACCCTTCGATCGTATGGACCCGGAATATCTGAAGAAGCCTCGTGTATGGGATGCATCCGATTTAAGTCGGTTCATGATTTATATCGGCCCCATCAGCTCCATTTTCGATATTGCCACCTATCTAGTGATGTGGTATGTATTTAGTTGCAATACTCCGGAACATCAGACTTTATTTCAGACGGGTTGGTTTGTGGAGGGATTACTTTCTCAAACATTGATTGTGCACATGATCCGCACCCGCAAGATACCATTTATTCAAAGCCGTGCCACCTGGCCTGTGATGGGATTGACTTTCTTGATTATGGGCATAGGCATCGCCATTCCGTTTACTGCTTTCGGCAGTTCCATAGGACTGAAACCATTGCCGCTCACGTATTTCCCTTGGTTGGTAGGTATTCTGCTTGCTTACTGTGTGTTGACGCAATTCGTGAAACAATGGTACATGAAAAAATTTACGAGATGGTTGTAGAAAAAACAAAGAGGAGTTATGGATATGCTCAAGAGATGGATTTTATATCTGAGCTTTGCAGGGGGCAATCTCTGCGGCTCAGCACACGTAGTTGATGCCATATATACTACTGAATTGCAATGTGCGAAAAAGGGTAGGCAAAATTGGGTAAATCTTCTTCGTGTAGAAGCTTCGTTGCCAGTGAAGAGTGGCTCGTTTGATATGGTTACCCAACATATATATAAGGTGAGAAAAGAAAGGATAGCCGATGATTGGCAGGTTTTCTCTAATATTGAGGAGAATAATCTTCCAGTTAGTCTCGCAGTATTAGGTTATACGCAGAAATTGGGGAGTATGTCGCTATTTGCAGGTGTACGAAATGTGAATGAAGACTTCTTTATTTCACCAATTAGTTCTTTATTTGCCAATAGTTCTTGTGGGATATTTCCCACGTTATCTGCCAATTACCCTTTACCAAACTATCCATTATCGGCATTGTGCTTGGACTATAAGTTACAAACAGGGGATTGGCATTTTGAAAGTTCCTTGTACAATGGGGTGGCACATTCAGGATTTTGTGATAATGGTGGCGTATTTGCTTTTAATCTCCGGAGAGATGGATTTTTTAGTATTTCATCTTTAGCTTATGAATCGAATGTTGGAAATTATTTTTGTGGTTTTACTTTACGTAATAGGATGTGTGCTGGTAATGAGCCTGGAAATTCAGTTCAAAATTCACCGTTACAAGCGGAAAAAGAAGTGAGTAATCGAATGAATGCGGCATGGTGGTTGTATGTGGAGCAACCGCTTTACAAAGTAGAAGAGAAGCGTATTGACTTGTTGGCGCAATATTCAGAGAATCGCTCTGTTACTATTGGTTGTAGGCGATATGCAGGATTAGGAGCGAGTTTTTCTACAATTACTTCACAAAACCGAAAACAGGAAGTGGGAGTAATTGTGAATTATGCGCAATTTACCTATGGGGCTGAAGTAGCTTGTGAAGTTACTTGTAAATGGCAATTAAAGGAACATTTTTCTCTGCAACCTGCATTACACTGGATTAGTAATAATCAAGGTGCCTATTGTATTGGTATGCTTCGTGCAAATTGGGTGATAAATATGATTCGTTAGAACGGAAAAATTATACATTTAGAGGCTGATAATATATTCAGCCTCTAAACAATACTTTCTATTTCAACCATTTGTTTAAAGCCGCTTTCAAAACTTCCTGCGTAAAAGGTTTCGTCAGAAAATCATTGCAACCGACTTCAAATGCTGCTTGCTTGTCGTGTTCGTAAGCGAAGGCAGTAAGCGCTATGATAGGAACGTCCGGTGAGAGTTCACGAATAATTCGCGTTGCATCCAGTCCGCCTAGGTTGGGCATTTTCATATCCATCAGGATAATGTCAGGGTGCAGTTCCTCGAACATGGTGACGGCTTCCATACCATCATTGGCGCGTTGCAGATTATAAGTGTGTCCTAATATGGCTTTTATCAAGATATAATTGCTGTCTGTATCTTCGGCAACAAGAATGGTTTTGAGAGAAGAACTATTCTCGTCTTGCGCTTCATTTTTGTTATCCGATTGGGTGGAAGTCTCTTCAGCGTTATCGCCGATGGGAATCATATTTTCTTGATCCTCGTTTTTCGGCCTATTATTCTCATCTTTGCTTGTTGCTGGACATGGTAGGGTAAAAGTGAACGTTGTACCTACGCCATATTCCGAACTGACGGATATGTTTCCTCCCAATCGCTCAATAATCGTTTTGCAGATAGACAATCCTAATCCCGTACCTTGGGCAAAACTGTTCACTTTGACAAAACGTTCGAAGACGCGGTCTATTTTGTCAGGTGCAATGCCTATTCCTGTATCGGTGACGTGGAATATGATATTTTTCCCTTCTTGATGATACCCGTAACTCACCTTGCCTGTGGTAGTAAATTTGAAAGCGTTACCAATAAGATTGGAGATTACCTGAAAGATGCGGTTTTTGTCGCCATCAATCACTATGTTTTCGTCCGAAGGTTCATAGATAAGCTCTACACCTTGAGGACAACGAAATACGTGTGCGTCGTGTATCTCTTTGCAAAGAGGGTGCAAACGTACCGGAGTAATTGTAAATTCCACAATGCCCGATTCGATTTTAGATAAATCAAGAATCTCATTGATAAGTTTGAGCAGGCGCTCGTTATTGGCTTCCACGATTTCATAATACCCCAGGCGTTCTTCGGTATCCTCACTTTCGGCGATGATACGCGAAAATCCGACAATGGCATTGAGCGGAGTCCGTATTTCATGACTCATATTAGCAAGGAAAGCAGATTTAAGCTGGTCGGAAGTCTCGGCTTTCTCTTTGGCAATGAGCAATTCGCGTTTCATCCTTTCGACTTCAGTAATGTCCCACTCAATGCTCAACAGGATAGGAGGGAAGTCATTACTTTCAATCTTTATTTTCCGTTTATCCAGAAAAATGGATTTATCATTTACATCCCGCTCTTCTGTTACCCAGTGCATTTCTTTGCCGGTAGTAGCTACCTCTATATCTTGCGCTCTTTTTTGTCGGGCTATTTCCAAAGGATAGAAGTCGAAATCATCTCTGCCGATTGCTTGTTGTATCGTGATGCTGCGGTTGTACGATTCGCGATTACGGTATAAATACTTATAGCCATTTTCTATATCCTTCACCACGATACCTGCTGGGAGATGTTCTATAATTTTGTCCAAAACCTGGTTGAAGCGTTTGATTTGCTGTTCGTGGTTGATACGTTGGGAGATGTCCCGCCCGAATACCCACATTGTTTCTATGCCTTCGTCGCTGGTTACCCAATAGGCATTGCCTTCGTATGCTAATATTTCCGGATAATCCTCCAAAGGCTGGTATATGATGTAGTTATTATTTTCCGAATCTTTTTTGGCAGAAGAAATCATTTCTCTCCATACCCTCTTGCCTTGGTCTTGGTCGAGAGAATAAAGATCTGTAAATTTAAGCTGAGCAATGTCTTCCGTGCTTCCTATGCGATGGTGTTCCTTGAAGCTGCGATTGGCAAAAACCAATGTTCCGTCTTCTCGGGCGGCAAAGATATCTTCGATAGAGTTGTTGATAGCATGTGTCAGCAGATTGATATCGTTACGTCTTTGTTGGATATCAGTTATGTTCTGTATATATCCTTCCAGAACGATATTACCACTTTTGTGCCTCTCTCGCGAGAAAGCTTGTAAGCGAATATAAAATATCTGATTGTCAAAATGGATGCGATAGTCTACAGATTCTTCGATATCTCCTTTCAGGTTCCGTTCGAGCCAATTGTTAAAAGTGTCGCAGTCTTCCCGAAGTATGTTTTGCAAATACATATCTAATGTGATACTTTGTTCCTCCTCACTACACATAATGCCGGTATGTCCATGATAGCTGAAGATCCTTGTGCTCGCTTCGTATCTCCATCTTCCTATGAGAGCCGCTTTTTGAAGTTCGTTGAGCTCATGGTTTTTCTTTTCGAGTTCCAGTTTACGTTGGCTACGTTCTGTGATGTCGCGGTATTGGCAAAGCACCATATCGTCGTATGGATACATGATGCATTTGAAATAATAGTTTCTTTTCCCTAAATTCAATTCGTAATTCTGAGTGGAGCGGATTTTATGCGTTAATACTTTTTTGAATTCAGGATAAATTTGTTGGTAAGTAGACGAAGGAATTAACTCGAAAATATTTTTTCCAAGCAGTTTATCTTCTTTCAAGAACCAAAGATCCACATTGTAGACTGTAATATCCACGCAGATTCCCTCTTTATTCAAGAGAATCATTGTATCTGAGGTTAGCGTTAACAGCCTCTCGGCGTTTTTTGCATTTTTCAGAATGTTTTCCATTATGCTATAAGGTTTTAATTTTATGCCCTTTTAGCCTTCTCCCATGCTCCGCTTTTATTTCCCTTTCGCTTTCGCAGGTAGTTGAATCCTCTTATGACATTGATATTCATAAAGAGGAAATAGTAAGGTATAAAGAGTATTTTGTTTTTAATTTGCTTCGTTGAAAGGTAGTAGCCCCAACTTCCCATGA
>JAEXAJ010000206.1 GCA_023458215.1 Bacteroidota bacterium | reverse complement strand
AGGTATAGAGTTGTTCCTGAACTACCAGATTGGGGATGATGAGTTTGGTCTTTCCCCGGTGCATGCCGTTGATGGTGAGCATGCCGAAATAGTAGAGCAAGCTCACGAAATTATCGGGATTAGTGATGCCGGAGGCAGGGAAGCCACTCTTCAGTTCGCCGGTGATGAAGCCCTGGCTCACGAGGGTTTGAATGACGGAGGCATCATGGGCAAACTCCTTGTCCTTACGGATGAGCATGCGTAGTTTCTCATAGTCGATGCGGATGTTCTCTTCCACCATGCTTAGCGGTGCTTTGCCATTATCAATGTAGTTCTTGACGAAGTAAAGCACCATATTGGAGTTGTACATCGTGGTTTCGCCGTAACATTCCTGCGCAAAGCAATAGTTATCGTACCACGGTTTCATTATCTCTATCAGTTCGTCTACACTATGTTTGAATGGGCTGTTCGTTGAATAATAGGTCAGCATTTCGCGCACTTCTTCTTCCGTGAATCCCATCATCTGATTGAATTTCGGTGTGAGGGAGTAGTTGGTTCCGATGTTGAAGCCGCTGGTGAGGTCGTCCATCGTCACGGGGCTTACACCGGTGATGAAGCAACGCTTGATGCTGGAATCCGTTCCCGCCTTCACCTTGTTGAAGAAGGCACGCAGGTAGCCTTCGCCGTGCGTTTCGTTGGTATAGCGATGCAGACTTTCGGGGTCGGAAAGGATGGCGTTGGTGAAGTGGTCGTACTCATCGATAAAAAGGTAAATATCCTGTCCGGCGCGTTCGCACTCATGATAAAGGAAGTCGAACTGGTTGACGGCTCCTTCTATTGCGTCTAACTTTTCTTTGGTGCCTTGCGGCAGAAGATCGGCATAGACCTCGCAGAAATAGTCGAAACAGATTTGGCAGTGCGCATCCAGTCCTTTGCGGTAGTTGTTCAACTCGCCGGTGATGCCGGAAAAGTTAAGGTAGAGCACGAGATAAGTATTGCGGCTCGGCGTGGGGTGCTGGCCGATGTAGAGGTCGCCGAACAGTGCTTCGAACTTGTCGTGGGTGCGCACGTCGTAGTATTGCCTCAACAGGTTCAGCGTCAAGCTCTTCCCGAAACGGCGGGGGCGGATGAAGAAGAAGAAACGGTCAGCCTGCTCTATCATGGGGATGAAGTGAGTCTTATCCACATAATAATAATTGTCGAGGCGGATGTCGGCAAAGTTCATCATGCCGTAGGGAAGTCTCTTTCTGCCGGGTACTAAGTATTCTAATGGGTCCATATGATGTCCTCCTGCTGTTTTTTGGATATTTAATCCGTCGCTTTATGACGGGATAACGACACAAAGATAATGCAAATTGAGTGCAGAACTTTCATGCAAGCATGAAAAAGTTATGCCGAAATACAGCTTATCTTATCTAAAGATAACAAAAGTTCTTATAGGGGGAGCATCGCAGTTATTATTTATGCAGACCCGACAGTTTCATCTGGCAACAAAGCGTCTCGCAAAAAAGCAATGGCTTTGTTTGCGAGACGATCATTTTTCTGTATATCGGGAAACGGGGAACACTTATAGCAGAGCAGCGTATTTACGTATCTGGTTCAAACGCTCCATGAGTGTTCTGTCGCTCATTGCTTGCTGCATGTTATATTTCAATTGCAATCGCATCAGTGAATCGGCAGGAATATCCAGCGCAGCCTCAAACATCATGGCAGTGACTGTGGTCAACGTGCGACGCCCATTCAAAAGGTCGTTGAGTACCTTGTAAGAGATGCCCATTTGTTCCGCCAGTTTCCGTTGTGAAATCTTGCGGTATTCTATTTCATCCTTCAGCACCTCGCCGGGATGGGTAGGAGTATATCCGAACCTTACAGTTGCCATATCTTTTGTTCACTTATAATGATTAGACAATTCAGTTATATTGCACACGGTGATTACAATCTCAGAAACTACTTTAGTTGTTTTGAACTCTATACGATACTGGTCGTTCACCCGAACCGATTCCAAGCCGGCTTTATCGCCAACAAGTACCTCGTAATGCAACGAATGGTATCTGAAAAGATCTTCTGCTACTGCCACCGATTCCAATAAATCTATCGTCTTACGATATTTGGCAACGATTGGGGGCTGAAAACGATGCTTCTTATCAGAAGTCTTTCCCTTGAGATACAATTCCTCTAAATATTCTTTATCAAACTTTATCTCCATGCTTTGATTGTAGTCAACTGATGCAAAGTTAATGCAATTCTTTTAAAGTCCACAATATTTAAGGATTTTGTTTTAAAGCAACAGAAGAAAGACACTTGCAAACGTTTGCACTATTCTATAACCCGATAATTCTCAACGAAGAAGCTTATTCTCATCTATTCCGCTATTTTTGCAATCGGATTAGTTGGCTTTACATTTTTTAGTTTGGCAGCTATCCTCATTTCAATTACCTTTGGGAATATTTAGAAAATACCATGAATAAACCGCAGATAACCATCAAGGATATTGCCCGGGCGTTGAACGTCTCGCCATCCACTGTGTCGAGGGCGCTGAAAGACAACCCGGATATCAGCCAGG
>JAEXAJ010000205.1 GCA_023458215.1 Bacteroidota bacterium | reverse complement strand
CGGCGGCGGCTATCTCTTTCACATCCGAGAAGAACGAATGTTGCATTACGTTGCCCAGTGAAAGAACCACTACCACTACTGCGGCGGCTTTGAACAATGGCATAAAGCGTGCGGTCAACGTCAGGCGGCGTGCCTTAACAACCGGAACTTCAACCTCAGCAAGTACCCGTGCGTCGAAATCTTCGCTCAGGTGCTCTTCTTGCAAGAATTGCTGATATACAAACAAGTCTTTGTAACGAAGTAAATGTTCGGGAACATCGTTTCCGCTAAAGAAAGCACGTAGGCGGGCTTCATCTTCCAAGGAAGTTTCACACTGCCAATAGCGTTCCAAGAGTTGTTCTATATATTTAGAGTCCATAACCTTCTATATTTATAAACCTTTGTTTTACTTTTTGCCGCGCCCTGAAGAGGTTCACTTTTACCTGTTCCTCGGTCAAGTTCAAGGCGACCGCTATTTCTTTGTAGCTCTTATTCTCGATATCCCTAAGCATCATAATCTGTTTCTGCTTCTCAGGGAGTTCATTCATCAACCGGTGAATCAACAACATTCGTTCTTTGGTCACCAGTTTTTCATAAGGGCTCGATGCTTCGGAGGCTTGCTCCATGGCAGGGGTCAGTTCTACGGTTTGAGCATCTTTCTTTTCGCTACGGTCTATTGCGAGGTTTTTTGCCACTGTCAGGCAATAGGCTTCTATAGAACCGAACTGCGTCCACTCTTCACGCTTGTTCCAAACCCTGATCAACGTTTCTTGCACGATATCTTCCGCTTCTGCCCTGTCGAACGTAATCCGCAAGGCTACCCGAAAGAGTTTGTCTTTCAGGGGGAGAATGTCATTACGAAAGTTGATTTCTTGCATCTCTTAATAAATTGACGGTTCAGTAATGAGAAAGTTACAGCGAGGTTGCACTTTTTTTTGAATTATTTTTTGATGTGGGTTCCACCATCCCCATTAATGGCTGATGCTAAAGTGATTACCACTTCGGAAACACCTGCATTAATTGCTTCAAAAGAGTTCTCCAACTTCGGAATCATGCCTCCTTGAATCACTCCTTCGGCCACGTACTGCCGGAATTCTTCGGGTGTGATCTGCGGAATTACGCTGTCGTCATCGTTCTCGTCGCGCAACACTCCTTTCTTTTCGAAACAATAGACGAGTGTGACATCAAACTCCTTTGCCAAGGCTTTCGCCGTTTCTCCGGCAATGGTATCGGCGTTGGTGTTCAACATGTGTCCGTTGCCGTCGTGAGTGAGCGGAGCCATTACAGGAACTACTCCTTTATGGATCAGATCGGCAAGGAACGTTTCGTTCACTTGCTTTACATCGCCCACAAAGCCATAATCCACTTCTTTCACGGGACGCTTTACGGAACGGATCACGTCCATATCGGCACCCGTAAGTCCCAGCGCATTCACGCCGCGCGCTTGAAGGCCGGCCACGATGTTTTTGTTTACCAACCCGCCATATACCATCGTTACCACCTTCAGGGTTTCGGCATCCGTGATGCGGCGGCCATTTACCATTTTGCTTTCAATGCCCAGTTGGGCAGCTAGTTTCGTTGCCGAGCGTCCACCTCCGTGAACCAAGACTTTATATCCCCCGATGGAGGCAAAGTCATTCAACAACTTGCAGAGGGTGGCTTCTTCTTCTACAATCTTGCCACCTACTTTGATTACTGTTAGTTTTTCTCTCATAATAAAAGCAGCCTCACCCCCGACCCCTCTCCAAAGGCGAGGGGAGGAGGAAGTGGGGTTATTTTAAGTTTCTAAATTTAACTACAGCTATTATTTGTAATAATGATGTGTTTGAGACACCCTTCAATCTTCAACAGCCCCACTCCCTCCTCCCCTCGCCTTCGGAGAGGGGTCGGGGGTGAGGCTACTCTTTATTCCAAATAGGTATACCCGTACAATCCCGAACGATAATTAGACAAGAATTCTTTTCCTTCTTCGAGGGAGATACGTCCTTCTTTGACGGATTGGGTTACCCAAGTTTCAAGGGTACGCACTAACTTCTTGGGGCTATATTGTACGTAGTCGAGCACTTCGGCAACGGTTTCACCATCAATAACCTGATCGATGGAGTATCCTTTATCGTTGACTGAGATGTGTACGGCATTGGTATCGCCGAAGAGGTTGTGCATATCACCCAGGATTTCCTGATAAGCTCCCACAAGGAATACAGCTACGTAATAAGGGTCTTTACCTTTTAAGGAGTGCACAGGCAGGTAGTGCGCCACGTTCTTGGTCGAAATAAAGTTGGCAATCTTACCGTCGGAGTCGCAGGTAATGTCTTGCAAAGTTGCAGAGCGGTCGGGCTTCTCATCCAAACGCTGGATAGGCATGATCGGGAAGATCTGGTCAATCGCCCAAGAGTCCGGTAAAGACTGGAAGAGCGAGAAGTTGCAGAAATATTTATCAGCCAGCAATTTGGAAAGTCCGCGAAGTTCGTCGGGCGAATGCTTCAATCCACCGGATATTTGATTGACTTCACGCATAATGGACCAATACAGACGCTCTATCTTGGCGCGTGTCTTCAGGTCAACAATACCGTGACTGAACAAATCGAGAGTTTCCTCGCGAATTTGCTGCGCATCGTGCCAAGCTTCTAACATCCTGTTTTGGTTGAGTTTATCCCAAATATCATAGAGTTCTTGCAACAATTCATGGTCCTCTTTTGTTACCTGCTCATCATCATCCCACTCGGGCAAGGTGGCAGTTTCCAACACTTCGAAGATAAGTACGGAGTGATGGGCGGTCAGTGCACGTCCGCTTTCAGTAATGATGTTAGGATGCGGAATGCCGTTCTTGTCACTGGCATCGACAATGGTGGAGATGGAGTCGTTCACGTATTCCTGAATGGAGTAGTTCACGCTGCTTCCACTGCTGGAAGAACGGGTGCCGTCATAATCTACACCCAAGCCACCACCAATATCTACAAATTCCACCTTAAAACCTAAAGCATGCAACTGCACATAGAATTGCGATGCTTCGCGCAGAGCAGTTTTGATGCGGCGTATCTTTGTAACTTGGCTACCGATATGAAAATGTATCAATTTCAGACAATCTTTCAGCCCTTTGTCGGATAAAAAGTCGAGTGCCTCGAGCAATTCACTGGATGATAGTCCGAATTTGCTGGCATCACCGCCGGATTCCTCCCATTTGCCACTTCCTGAAGAAGCGAGCTTAATACGAATGCCAATGTTAGGTCTGACATTAAGTTGCTTCGCCATCTTAGCTATCAACTTCAGCTCGTTCATTTTTTCTACTACAAGAAAAATGCGCTTACCCATCTTCTGAGCAAGCAAAGCAAGCTCTATATAACTCTCGTCTTTATAACCGTTACAGATAATCAGCGAGTCGGAATCCGTATTGACTGCAATTACAGCATGCAACTCCGGCTTGGAACCGGCTTCCAATCCCAGATTGAATTTCTTTCCATGACTGATAATCTCCTCAACCACAGGACGCATCTGATTTACCTTGATAGGATAGATGATAAAGTTCTCGGCTTTATAGCCATATTCCTCAGCGGCTTGCTTAAAGCAGCAAGAGGTTTTTTCAATACGATTGTCAAGGATGTCGGGAAAGCGAACCAGCATGGGAGCCGTCACATCGCGCAACTGCAACTCGTCCACCAATTCCTTTAAATCGACGGCAACTCCATCTTTACGGGGTGTTACCACAACATGACCTTTGTCATTGATACCAAAGTACGAAGTGCCCCAACCTGTTATGTTGTAAAGCTCTTCTGAATCTTCAATACGCCATTTTCTCATTTTCTGTTACTCTGCGGTTTATGTAATTTAATAATAGGGGGACAAAAATACATATAAATCTAATATCTTTCGCTGATTTTATCGAAAATTGCACATTTACAAGGAATTATACTCCCAGCAGGTTACGCAATTGTTGCACGGATTCTGCGATCTGATGATGGCTTTCCAAATGTCCTCCATCGAAACGATAACGTGCTTGGGTATAGAAGGGTGCACGTTTTCGGACTGTTTCGATGATAAAAGCAAGCAATTCTTCATCAGTTTTGCCTTGCAGGATGGGTCGTTGCTGGGTGGCTATACGAAGGCGGCGAAACAGGACATCCGGATGAACATCGAGCCATACAGTCTGCCCGGTCTTGTTCATATACTCCATATTATCGAAAAAGCACGGTGTGCCTCCACCGGTAGAGATGATTACATCTTCAAACTCCCCTACCTCGTGCAGCATGCTTCGTTCCAATTCACGAAAAGAGGCCTCTCCCCGCTCGGTGAACAGTTCACTAATCGATTTGTGAAAACGTTCTTCGATGTACCAGTCCAGGTCAATGAACGGCACATTCAGTTCGCGGGCAAAAGCCTTTCCTAAAGTTGTCTTACCGGCTCCCATGTAGCCGGTTAAAAAAATACGTATCATATCGGCTTACCGTTTACAGCAAAGATAGTTCAGTCTATCTTCGTTTTGCGGCAAAGGTAAGCAATTCTATGTTGCGAGCCGTTTACAATCAGCGGAAAATTTTAATTCGTTCGCTCAAATCCAGGAACTCTTTTCCTCCCGGTTCGGCTGTAGGCGTACCAAATGGCATTTCAGCTATCAGTTCCCACTCTTTCGGCAGTTTCCAAGCATGGCGTACCTGCTCATCAATCAACGGGTTATAATGTTGAAGGGTGGCACCCAGTCCAAGATCTTCGAGCATAGTCCAAATGGCAAATTGGTGCATGGCAGAGGTGTGCTGCGACCAAGTGGGGAATCTATCCTGGTAGGCGGGGAATGCTTCTTGCAACTTCTTTACAACGGATGTGTCTTCAAAAAACATCACCGTACCGTGTCCGCTTGCGAAACAGCCGTCAATCTTCGCTTCTGTTTGCACAAATGCCTCGGCAGAGATCATTTTTTTCAACGTTTCCTTTACAATATTCCACAGTTTCTTATGTTCATCGCCTAGCAGCAACACAATTCTCGTCGATTGAGAGTTGAATGCCGAAGGCACGTTCTTTACAGCTTGACGGATGATGTGTACTATTTCTTCATCCAATACAGGAGAATCACTGCCGATTGAATAATACGAGCGGCGATGCTCCATTGCTTCTTCAAATGTTCGTCTCATGGCTCTATCTTTCATTTTATTTTTTTAGAGATAACAACTTACAAACACAAATTGTTCGAGTACATTAGAAGATACAACTTGCCCCCCCCCACCCTGCACAGCAACTTTCAACTATCAACTTTCAACTTTCAACTAATTTTATACTACCTTTGTCCTCCGAATTATGAAGAAAGAAAAGTTTTACGTCGTTTGGACAGGTGTCAATCCGGGTATTTATACTTCATGGACGGATTGCCAATTGCAAATTAAAGGGTACGAAGGCGCAAAGTACAAGTCGTTCGAAACACACGAAGAAGCGGAAAAAGCCTTTGCATCCTCCCCGTATGCCTATATCGGTAAAAACTCTGCATCAAAAACTAAAGAAAAAAGCAGTGCTGACGCTCCCCTGCCCGCCTCAGTGATAGACAACAGCCTGGCAGTAGACGCTGCTTGTAGTGGCAACCCCGGTGCAATGGAGTATCAGGGGGTACACGTTGCCAGCCGCCAACAGATTTTTCATTTCGGACCGATGTATGGCACCAACAATATCGGAGAATTTCTTGCCATAGTCCATGGCCTCGCCCTGCTAAAACAAAAAGGTTTTGATATGCCTATTTATAGCGATAGCGTAAATGCCATCAGTTGGGTAAAGCAGAAGAAGTGTAAAACGAAGCTACCGCGTGATGCCAAAACCGAAGAACTCTTCAAATTAATAGAGCGCGCCGAGAAATGGTTGCGCGAAAATACCTACACTACCCCTATTTTGAAGTGGGAAACCAAACAATGGGGAGAGATTCCCGCCGACTTCGGACGAAAATAAGCAGTATCGGTGTCCTTTTCTACAAACATGCACGCTTGTTACTACAAGCAGTCACGTCCGTTTCCACTAGTAGAAACGAGCGTTCCCATTAGCAGAAACCGGAGTTCCCATTAGTAGAAACGGATGTATCCTGCCATAAGAAACGGCGGTTTCTACACCAAGAAACGAACGTTTCCTACCAGTAGGAAACAGTAAACAACAGTACTTCAATAAGATACAAACTGCTTTTTCATAGGAAAAGGATCATATAAAAGCACCATAAAACGTAAGCATAAAATGCGCTTTACATAATTGGTAAGGATTGTGAGTGGTAGCAAAATAGAGATGTTAAGTTTGCCTACACTTTTGCCTACACTACTGATATACCTGATAATCAAAGATATGCAAGCACAGCAGTGTAGGTAAAAAATCTTGCTTACACTTGTAATTTACTTCTTATCAGTGCAATAGCCAAAAAGTGAAAGCAAATCGACAAAAAACAACTTCTGTGTGTAATCTTTCTTGCTCACTCATTTAGTGAGTGAATATAAAGTTAATGGTACGAGGCATTTCTTGGTTTATTGAAATCTAATATTAGCTAAGTGATTGCATTTCATTCAATCTCTTATAGTAACCGTCTTTCTCCAGCAGTTCCTCATGCTTACCACGTTCCACAATTTCTCCTTCGTAAAGTACACAGATTTCATCTGCATTCTTGATGGTGGAAAGTCTGTGTGCAATAGCAATGGTAGTGCGGGTCTTCATCAATCTTTCCAAAGCTTCCTGTACCAGACGTTCGCTCTCAGTATCAAGTGCGGAGGTAGCCTCATCAAGAATCAATATAGGAGGATTCTTCAAGATAGCACGCGCAATACTGATACGCTGGCGCTGACCACCGGAAAGTTTACCACCCCGGTCACCGATATTCGTCTGATAGCCCAGTTCAGTCTCCATGATGAAATCGTGCGCATTAGCAATCTTCGCAGCTTCAATCACCTGCTCCATCGTGGCGTTATCCACTCCGAACGAGATATTATTGAAGAAAGTATCATTGAAAAGAATAGCTTCCTGATTCACATTCCCTATCAACGCACGCAAATCGTGTGTACGGAAGTTCTTGATATTCACACCGTCAATCGTAATCTCCCCTAACTGCACATCATGATAACGAGGCAGCAGATCGACCAACGTAGACTTACCCGAACCGGATTGACCAACCAAAGCGATAGTTCTGCCCTTGGGCACGGTCAAGCTGACATGCTTCAGCACATCCCGCTTCCCGTCATAGCTGAAAGTCAAATCTTTGAACTCAATCTTATCATTCATTCCATGCAACGGCAATGGATTAGCGGGTTCCTTTATCGGGTTTTCGGCTTTCAGAATCTTGTCGACACGCTCCATAGATGCCAATCCCTTCGGAATATTGTACCCTGCTTTTGCAAAATCCTTCAACGGATTGATAATGCTATACAGAATCACCATATAAAAGATAAATGTCGATGCTTCGATAGAAGAAGACTGCCCCAAAATCAAGATACCCCCGAACCAAAGCACCAGTACAATCAACAGTGTACCCAAGAACTCACTCATCGGATGAGCCAATGACTGGCGTATAGCTACTTTATTGGTAGCATCACGTAATTCGTTGCTGCATTGAGTAAAACGGTTCACCATCTTATCTTCGGCAATAAACGCCTTGATAATGCGTAGTCCGCCCAAAGTCTCTTCCAACTGCGACATGGTATCACTCCACTTGGCCTGTGCCTCCAAAGACTTACGTTTCAGTTTCTTGCCCACTTTACCCATCAGCCAGCCCATAAAAGGTAATACGAGTATAGTGAACAACGTCAACTGCCAACTAGTAATAATCAATGTCGAGAAATAGAGGAGAATCAAAATCGGGTTTTTGAGCAGCATATCCAGCGAACTGGTTATAGAGTTTTCTATTTCGCCCACGTCCCCACTCATACGAGCTATGATATCTCCTTTCCGTTCTTCGGAAAAGAAACTGAGCGGAAGATACATCACTTTAGAGTACACCATGATACGAATATCGCGCACAACGCCTGTGCGAAGCGGAATCATGATAGCCGACGAGCCAAAATAGCAGGATGTCTTCAGCATCGTCATGAAAGCCAGGAACAGTCCCATGAAAAGCAGTGTCATAGTTGGTCCATGCGTTTCAATCATCTGTGTCACATAGTAGTAGAAGTTATTCACCGCCACCGTCTTCAGGCTGCCGCTTCCCCACTCCATAAAAGTATAAACCTGAGTATTATCACCAGTCTTAAAGAGAATATTCAGAATAGGAATCAATAAAGTAAATGAGAATACATTGAATATAGCCGATAAAACATTAAGCACAATTGCCCAGCCAATATACTTCTTATAAGGCGACACAAAACGTCGCATGAGTTGCAGGAATTCCTTCATTGGATATTATTAAATGAATTTGAGGGGGCAAAGATACGAGAAAAGCGGGGAATGAGGAAAGAAAACATGCTAATTCTCAATAAAAGGAAGTCTAAGAACAAGACAAATCAACAAGAATCTTTCTTTTTTAGAGGCAGCATGTACTGAAAATGCCAAATAAGTAAAATTCCATGTCGCGGCAAATAAAAGCTATCAGTTATTTAAAGTGGAATGATTGGATGATTATTCTTGCATTCCCTCTATCAATTTTATGGCTTTCTCAATATCAATAACTCCATAACCAAAAGGTAATTCCGGAGTAGCATATTTATTAGCTGATTTTTTTAAAATCTCCAATAAATTCTGATTAGTTAGCCAAGGATAAGCTTGCCATAAACAAGCTGCCAATCCGCATATAATAGGACTTGCATACGACGTACCACTTCTAAAATCAATCTTTCCATCAATACCTATTGTACACGCTGAAGATCCAAGAGCTACAACATCAGGTTTAATTCTCCCATCAACAGTCATACCATAAGCCGTAAAGCTACCAATATCACCATCAGCAGTAGCAGAACCTACTGCCAACACATCAGGAGAATCGGCCGGAGTTCCTACCCAACTCCCATGATTACCGGCACAACATACAATAAAGATGCCCTTGCTTACGGCTACATTAGCAGCTCGTGTTGGCAATGCAGTTTTCCCGTCCATCTCTTCATACTTATGTGAAGAAAAGGGCCATTCATTCGTAACATAATATAATGAAGAATTCACGACATCTACTCCCACACTATCGGCATACTCCAAGGCTGCTACCCAATAATCTTCTTCAGCCGGATAATCACCGGACAAATCTTCCGAACGTAAAAGCCAATAATTAGCTTCCGGAGCAGTCCCTATATAGTATCCCGGCTTGTTTGTTGCCATACAGGCTGTAACCCAAACACCATGTTCATCCACATTATAAGGATTCAAATCTTCATATATAAAAGATTTGGCACCTCGAATCCGCATAGTATTTAAAGTAGGATTACTTAATAAATCAATAAACCCAGCATCAATCACCGCAATATCAATACCATCTCCTTTAAATCCACGTTCATGCAATATTTGCCCATTATGAAGAGCTATATTTGTCCACGCTTCTCCATAATCTTCGGAAGAATAACCTGCCACACTTCTATTTACAGAAGAGTTAATCGAAGAAATAACAGGTCTCCGCTTTCCTTTTTCACTTCGCCATACCTTTACAACATCTTCAACAAAAGGTAATCTTTTATACTCGTCAATCAGTCTTTCATCTTCACATTGAACACAGACTGTTTTCAACCATTTACTTTGGGAAACAATTTTACCTCCAACCTTTTCAATCTGTTTTAGATAATCTTTAGATATAGGTAAGTCTAAATCATCTATGGCAATATTCATTTTTTGTCGCCTTTCAATAGCTTTGGGCGATAAGAACTTTCCCGACTGATTTAACGAATAGTCTGCACTTCCTTTACTCTTGAGAATCAGGCGAAGTTTATAATCATACTCCTGATAGATGGTAATTGGACATACAGCATAAAGCCCTTGCACAAAAGCTTCAACTTGTAATCCGGAAATAAACTCATTTTGGGAAATAGCTATAACTTTACCATTATTATCTACGCTGACCATATTACTGTTTGATTTCCAACGCACTCTGCTTCCTTCCAATAGTACTCCATTCAACTTAACTAACAACTGGCACGATTCACCCACTGCCAATTCAACCGATGCCGGCTCAATTGTCAGCTCATCTCGAACAGGAGGAATTTCTTCCTCATTATCTTTCTGACAAGCCGTCAGAAATAATATTCCCGAAATAACATATAAAAAGAGCCTAAATTGCATCATTGTTTACTTAAATTAGGGTAAGTTGAACATTAAGACAAATTCAGTTTGCAAAGTAACAAAAATTTAGACTTACAACTGAATTTGTATATGTAACAGTAACATTTTGCTTTACTCACTTAATAACCGGCTAAAGTGTGATGCAAAACGTACTGTGCTATACTTTTTCCGAACAGCATCCAAATCAATATTTTCTATAAACACATTTCGAGTAATATCATCTCTTAGCATTTCTATCTTTGCGACTAAATCCATAATATTATTTTTTTGATAAAGCAAACCATTTTTCCCATCTTCAATACGCTCAGGATTAGCTCCGACATTAGAAAGGATTACTGGTAGTCCACACATTTGAGCCTCAACCGCAACCCTACCGAACGTCTCAAAAGCAGAACAAACCAATAGTGCGTCAACTTTAAAATAATACGAACTTATCTCCTTCACATAGGGAACTATTTCCACATTTCCATCTAACCTATTATCTTTCACAAAATCTTGGCAAACAGACATAAGTCCAGTATCCGGACCCACCAAATAACAAAAAATATCTCTTCCTTCTACAATGATTTTTTTTACCGCCTGCAAAAGTTCTAATTGACCTTTATTTGAATCAAATGCTCCTACCAACAATATAGTATATCGTTTGCGAACCTTTTGAGCATAATTCATATCAGGCATCAAGGGTAAATCTACAGCTTGGTTTATTACACTCACTTTATCATTAGCCACAAGATTTCTATAATGGCATTTAACGCATTCTGAAGTCACCAATATCTTATCTGAAAAACGATCTACGACTTTATAAATAAATCGATATTTAAAAATAGGAGTGATATTCTGCCAAGTCAAATCTGGCATCTCATGAATAAACCAACAATGTTTCACCCCTAACAGTTTACATGATAATGCCAAATGCGGCAACACAATTGTATTCGTAATTCCGTAATCAGGTTTTATTAGCTTCAAATAAGAAACCAATTTCATAGAATACTTAAGCAAATTACAAACATACGAGACTTTTTTTCGTAGCGTTATATGCTCCTCATCCCCTATCAACCACCATTCCATTTGGAGAAATGTATATCCGTCAAGATAAGAAGAACAAGCATCAACCAAATCACCAGCACCGGGAAATACCATAAAAATTTGCCAATCTGGATAAATCTGCTTGATACCCTTCAACAAGTCTAACAAGCATTTCTGAGCTCCTCCTGAACAATCACTTGTATGGGAAAGGAATAATAATTTCATACTTAAGCAAATTTAAGACACAATATATCTACACACATTTAAAACTGAATGTCCCAAGTGTTTCCAAGAAAAAGAATAAGTTAGAAATTCCCCTAAAACAACCTTTTTCTCTGGATAATCAGTCTTCAAAAGCGAACGCATGAATGTATTAAAAGATCTCTCTTCACACCTCTTAAGCATTTTTTTACTTATAACAAGGTCCTTTACCTTCAGTGGAAGGAAAGCATTCCATTTCAACTTATGCATCCGTATCGTCTCTTGATACCAATTCCGACTGTAAGTTCCTGTTGAAAAATGTTCTACCATGACTTTTGGCGAACAACAAACGTAATTTTTATATTGTTTTGTTGCTGCTATCTGCAAACTAAAATCCAAATCGTAACAATGAAATCCAGTCAACATTTCTTCATCGAAAGGATACTTATCCCATACCTTTTGGGGAACAAACAGACCTAATCCATCTAATGCAACGACCTCTTCAAAAGGCCTCTCCAAAACAACGTTTATTACTTCTAACTTAGTACTATCCTCTCCTCCCTGAAATAAAAGCGCTCTTTTCCATCTTGCAAATTGTGACCAACCAGAATAAGCCTTAAACTTGATTTTACTCCCTGCAAAACCAATGACCCCACAATCCGGTTCGCGTAACTTATCTTCAATAAACTGACCCCAATTTTGTGTATGAAACCTAACATCTTCATGCACAAAAAACAAAAAAGGGAAGTGGGCTTGACGTGCGCCTTCATTATAAGCTCTTGCTATCGGCCATTTTTTATCCCTATTATCTATTGAGATAATCTCATGTTCAACCCCAATCGTATCATGTATATTCTGACAGACTTGTTTTAAAAGTTCAGGAGCAATCGAACAAATCACAATTGACAGCATAATTAATCTATTTAGCAATATTTAACAACATTCACTATTTCGAATATTGAGATTTGAAATAGTAAATCAAAAATGACAATTTCATAAATGCAGATAACACAAATTGTGTCATAAACTTATATTAGAGATACAACAGGCTGCTTGTTTATAAGCACACAAAACAATACATAAACAAACCATTTATAAAAACGACATTTTATTTGTTTTTTATGTTTAAGGTAAAACGGTACATTTTGATAATACTTTTCACCAGCATTAGAAGATAAAAAATAATGGGCATCGCGTATCAGTTTCCTGCATTTGAAGAGTTCGCAAAAGAATATGTCGCAACGCCCCAAATGAGGTAAAGTGCGTATTAGTTGGTATAATTCACCAACGTTAACACGCTCACCGTGCGCCATACATTTACGAAGTAAACGAATCTTTTCCTCTTCAAGAAAAGAAGACACATTATAGTTTTTCAAAATAGAGAGATTATCAGCATACCACACCATTTCAGTCAGATTTGTTATTCCAGAAGAAAATTCTTTATCAAAAGAGATAGATGAAGTTATAGAGTTCTTTCTTATTTTATAGATATAAGTCACATATTTGACAACCGCTAATGTTTTTGCCTGACATACACATTGAAAACTCCATAAACAATCTTCATGTATCAGCCCTTCTTTAAAATAAAGTTGGTTTTCAGTAATAAAATCTTTTCTTACCAACTTATTCCATGCCATCACATATATCTTCTCTCGCATGTAAGCATTGATAATCTTTTTATTTCCATTAATAAATGAATTCTTCAGTTTCAATGGAGGATAAAATTCCTCAGATCCTTGAACGAGATAATCCCCAACAACTATATCCGCGTGGGTATCTATGGCATCACACACCAATCTTTCAATACAATCCTTTGTTATTTCATCATCACTATCCAAAAAATACAAATAATCTCCAGTACTATTTTTTATACCTGTATTACGTGCAGCAGAAAGTCCTCTGTTTTCCTGATGGGATACAATCTTAACATCAAAAGATGTTGCATTCTGTTTTAGCATCGCCTCAACTATCGCCATACTATCATCTTCTGTCTTATCATTTACAATGATTACTTCTATATTTTGATAAACCTGGCTAAGTACAGAACGTAGACAATCGCTAATATAAGAAGCGACATTATAAACAGGAATAATAATTGAAACCTTCATATAAAATACCATTATCTTAACTTTACTTTTCTAACTAAGCATTCTATTCTATATAGCACTGGTAGCTCTTTATTACGAAAATCCATTTCGTGGCTCCAAAGCCTCATACACTCTTCAAAAATAGAGCTTGTAAGAAAGGAAGACTTTGTTCTATACACGTATTTAATAAAATAACGAACAATCCCCCACCGATTAAACAAAGTAATGTACCCTTTATCTATATTTTTTTTAAACAATTCATATTCCTCTTTAAACAAAGTACCGTTTATAATTGACCTAGATGTCACTTTATCTACATGAATACGGAAATAATTAAGAGGCTCACATATAAAAAGTACCTTTCCAGTAACTGCCATTGAAGTCCAAAACAACTTGTCTCCACAAGACTTATAAATTTCAAATTCAGTATCTACGGAACTTAAAGCATCTCTACGAAAAACAGCCATACTAGCATTATAAATATAATTTTCTTTAAGTAAATGCCGTTTAACGAAATATCTGCCGTTATAAATCTTCATAGCATTCCGGATGGTATAGTCTCTGTTTATAAACTTAGAATCTGATGTGACCCAGTAGGAATTAGAGAATCCAATCTTTATATCTTTATCCGCCCACATTTTCTCTATTATTTTTTCAAGAAAATATTTATCTGAATAATCATCGCACTCTGCAATCCAAATATACTCTCCAACTGCTCTTTCAAAACCTTTCTTCCATTGTTTAAAAGTAGAACCACTATTTTCTTCATTGAACAAGATACATTTCACCCTACTTTCCGAACGATACTCTTCAATAATGTCCCTACTATTATCCACAGAGCAGTCATCAAGTATTATCAACTCCACATTCTTATAACTTTGTTGCAAAATAGAATCTATGCGTTGCGGTAAATAATTCGCATAATTATAATTAGGGACAATAACAGATACTAGCGGGGTCATTCTTATAGAAACATTTAAAATTTTACTTATTTTTATATTCTAATATTTGGTCGTATACTGCCAATCGCTGTTCTAACATCTTTTTTGGTTCATAGAGTTCACGCAATCTTGCATTTGCTTGACAAGCTAATTTTTCTTGCAAAACCTCATCACCAGCCAGTCTAATAATTGCATCTGCAAAATCTTCTGCATCGTCAGCTACCAAGCATTCTTCTCCATTACGCAAATCAATGCCTTCAACTCCTTTAGAAGTAGTAATAAATGGACTTTTAGCAAAAACTCCATCCAAAATCTTCATTCTCATTCCACTGCCTATACGAATAGGAACCAAAAAAATACTACCGTTAAGAAAAGAATGAAGTTGCTCTACATAGCCCACCAGTTCTAACTCCGGACAAGTTGACTGCATTTGTTTTACAGAACTTCCATTCCATTGTCCCACAACTTGAAAAGTAAAATGAAAACCACGCCTACGCAAACAAGGAGCAATCTCTCTGCAGAACCATACTACAGCATCCAAATTAGGGAAATGAGCCTTACTCCCTACAAATGTTAAACGATTATTCTTTACTGTAACAAATCTTGTCTCTGAATCCTCTGCAATCTTTACCACCGCAGGAGAATTATAAGTTTGTTCTCTGCGCCCCAAAAACTCTATCAATAGAGAACGATCAATTTCAGTTAATGCAATTACATGCTTATAGGAAAGTAGTGCATTTCGCTCATAATCCTTTGCAAGGCGAGATAACATGCGCTCCTCTTCAGTTACCTCTTGGAATAAAGACATTTCTTTTTCTATTCGAATATACATCAACTCATGATGCACAAAAACAGTCTGCACATTTTCAGGCAACAAATACCCTAGACTAATCAAATCATAGAATTCTACTTGTATTATGTCAAAACCTAATCTAGAAACCTTAGCAACATACTCCACATAAGTTGAATCAAGTCGTTCAAACATAGAACGAGATAGTACAGACTTCTCATGCACAATATCAGAACCCCTATATTGGTTATCGCGAGCTTTCAATCTTCTTATTTTTCGAGTAACAGAATCCTGAATCTTCTTTAGCCATTTATAATATAAAGAATGTTGTTTCTTACTACCATCCGGTTCAAATATAAAGAAATCTACATTAGACCAGATTTTTTTCAAACTCTGTACATTGCTCTTTTGACTCTTCGATCTAGGATAAAGCAACAATGACACTGAATATTTTTGGCGGATATAATCCACCATATTGAAAAAGGCCTGATTTCCTCCTGAGTTCAAAGGATAAGGAATATAAGGTATAATAAATAAAATTTTTCTCATCACAACACTTCCCTATATTATTAGTTACTTCAATTTGTCCTTCCGATGCGTTGAAAGAAAAGGAAAAACAAAAGCCAATACTCGATTTGTACGTTCTAACCAATAATGCATGGCCGACACATTTAATCTTTCATGAGCTTTCTGGTACAATCGTGAACGTGTTTCTGCTGTAACAGGTGCCTTCCTAATAGTTCGATAGCACTCCCCTAATACCATCCAACGTTTATAAACAGAGATCTTCGTATGTGCAAGTATATAGCACAAAACATCTATCACATCAGATACTCCTTCACCAGTTTTTTTTGCTCTGCTAGTTACTTTGTTGGAATGTTGTCGGAAATAGTTAAGCTTTTGACGAACTTCAATAACATTCCCCTCCTGAATAACTTCAACCCAAAACCGCCAGTCTCCACCACAACGAAGGTGCTGAAAACTTTTATCTAACCTATCATAAATATCTCTTCTAAAGAGTACCATACTTGCATTATAAACATAATTCCGATACAACAAATTGTGCTTAATATACTCTTTTCCATCAAATTTCTTTAATTCGTCTGTCTCATTCCATCGGTCTCTGCTCTTCTTTCTCATCTTTCGACTACTTTCGTCTATTAAAATAGATCCGGTGAGACATACAACAGCATCAAAATTTTTTTCTAAAGCAGTGACAGTCGTTTCCAAAAAATGCACATCAGCGGAATCATCACTCTCAGCAATCCAAATATATTTTCCTTTAGCAAGACGAATTCCTTTATCCCATTGCAAAAAAGTATTACCAGCATTCTGTTCATTTAATATTAATGCTGAAACTTTAGGATGTTCCTTATATAAAAACAAAATATCCTTGCTTTTATCAGTCGAACAATCATCTAGCAAAATCAGTTCAAAGTCCTGATATGTTTGATTAAGAATACTTTCGATTCTCTCTTTAAGAAACAAAGAATGGTTATAGTTAGGAAGTATTACACTTACTAAGGGAAATTCGTCCATGTTTTTATAAAATATAGTAGATTGCGAAAGTAAATTACCACAATCGTAGTGTAGCCATCAGTGGATACCCAACCCGCCATCTCAGTTTAAACTTCCGTACCAAATTCCACGGTTTTGTTCTTGTCTTTCCCTGATAATACCAGATGTAATTATTCACAGCATCCAATACTCGGGAAGAAGAACCACCATCCAAATGCGACTCATGCTTATCAACATAAGCACGAATCTGCTCCATCAATGCCACAGGACGAGAAAGCGCTTTTTCTAAAGCAGACTCCACTTCATTTACATCTGTCACATTCAGTAAGTGACTGCCAGGCGTCGTATTACAATAAGTCACTACTGGCTTATCTAACATCATATACTCCACAATGACAGATGATGCATCAGATAACAACACATCGGCACGATTTAATAATTTGGCATCTACCAAGCCGCTCTCATGAAAAACTACATTTGAACAAGTTTTTGCCAATTCTTTATACTTCTTGAGTATATCAGAATTTGCAAACTTCGGATGAAACGAAATAATCCAATCCCATTCTTTTTCTTTTGCCAAACGTTTAATGGTTTCGAATAGATAAGGAGCTGAAGTAATAGTCTTTGTAAATGTTGTAGAGTACAATATCACCGGGCGGGCGTTATGAGAAGACGAAGCACGTTCTTTCACAAATGCATCTGCTTTGCACCATCCTGTTTCATAAACCTTGAAGAAACCATATTTTCTTTCAAGCTCTTTAAATGTCAATGTACTAGTCTCCCCTTGAGTACAATACATATCAAACCAACCACGAACAGAGAAGTGATCATCTTTCTCGTCTCCACGTTTATTGATGGGATATCCATGGAAAAGGCAGACTTTCACCCCCGGAAAGAAGTCGTAGATATAATTGCCCGGTGCAAAAACAGCAATGGGATTGTATTCCATAACTGCTTGTACAGACCGCAACCACCTTTCATTCTTTTCCAGCAATATCGGGCAACCTTGTTCTACGAACCACGCTACTTCGTCACCTCTACGCAAAATTTCATCTTGCAAGGGTCGTAGAATAGGATATGAATATGCTACCGATACAAAAAACAAATATTTCTTCTTCATAAATTTAAACGTCTCCGATACTATTCTTTGTAATCGCGAGATTAAAAACAGAATAGTTTAGTTTAGGCTCAATTAATGTCTTCTCTTCTATTCAAAAAACTCACTTTCTATAATTAAATGCAAAAGTATATATTTTACTGCATCAACACACATACTATTTATAACTATTTGCAGTTGATTCCTAAAAACCTCATTAATTAAGGTAGATTATTTTTTATTATCTTTGCTACCGAAAATTTTAAATACACAGCGTAATGA
Source organism: Bacteroidota bacterium (assembly GCA_023458215.1). The sequence goes on along the minus strand of JAEXAJ010000205.1, from coordinate 12,061 downwards.
TAAAAAGTAAATTACAGCACAGTTATCCGCAACGTCACCAGAAAACCGACAAAACGACTTTATTATTCGGAATTGCCATCTTTCTAAAATTCTTACTTTTTGACTTCATATGGAGTCTGTCGACTACATTTGCTTCGTTCTCCACTATTGAGTTTTATACCACTAAACTAATCGCTACACTGATACTACTCATTCCTTTCCTTTTTTTCAGACTTTGGAAAACGGAAATTGTGATTATGTTCCTATTGGACATACTTCTAATTGTCAACTTGATGTATTTTCGCACCTACTTTACAGCCATTCCACTAAGCAGTTATGCGCTATCGGGAAATTTGGCTGACTTCAAAGGAAGTGTTTATGATTCTTTCTGTTGGTACGACACATTCTTCCCTTTATCTACACTTGTTTGTATTCCACTTTACCGATTTTACAAACGTAAACAAGAGAGAAAATCTTATACTCTCTACTGGATACTTTTAAGCGGTAGTATCGCAATCTTTGCTATAGCCATTACTCTTAAAGGTGGATTTAAAGAGTCCTATGATAAAATACGTCAGAAAGCTTATTTATGTGCAAACACGACTTCCATATACACAGTATTCGGTAACTTGTATTATGATCTGATAAATCAAAAACAAGAGCTCACCCCACAGATACAACAAACAATAGAAAGCTGGTTAAATCAGAAGCCCGAACATCATGCTCTCGCTCAAAAAATATCTGCGCGCAATAACTGTATCGTAATTTTGGCTGAGTCATTAGAAAGCTGGGTACTTGAGACAAAAATAGAGGGACAAGAAATTACTCCGTATCTAAACAAACTATTGAAGGACTCCACCACCTTATATGCCCCACATGTATTAACCCAAGTAAAAGGCGGGCGTTCCATCGATGCACAATTGTTACTTTGCGCAGGCATGCTTCCAATCAATAGTGGAACTTACAGCAGCCAGTACCCCGACCACACATACGGCACTATTCAAAAAGCCATGCATCAGAAGAAGAATTCACGCAATTATCTCTTAACTATTGACAAAGTTTCTACTTGGAACCAAGGTGTTATAGCTTACAATTTCGGCATTGATTCTATTATTGCTTATCATGATTTTGAACAAGCGGGAGCTTTCGGAACTCATAAACGGGTTGGAGACCGCCCTTTCTTAGAACAATGCCGCAAAAAGATCGAGAATGGAGAGATATGGAAGAAAGGAGAAAATGCCTATATACAATGTATCACTTATTCCGGTCATGCTCCTTTCGAGCTCCCCGAAGAATTGAAGGAGGTATCATTTTCAGCTGCCATCCCTCAAAAAATGAATGATTATATGACAATGGCACACTATACAGATGGTGCGATTGGAGAATTTATAGAATTCTTAAGAACACGTCCCGAATACGCAGAAACTCTGATAGTTATTACCGGAGACCATGAAGGATTGGCCAATTACCGCCCGGAGCTATGCAATACTCCCGGCGGAAAAGGAGTTGTCTCCGATAAAACATTTACTCCATTTATTGTAGTCAATTCGCCGATAGGAATGCGTTACGACAAAGTAATGGGACAAATAGACATGTATCCAACTCTGCTAAACCTGCTGCAATTGGATGATTATTTTTGGACGGGATTAGGACAAAGCATCCTCGATCCACAGAAAAAAGGATTTGCTGTTAATCCACAAATGAATGTAGAGGGTGAAACTGTTAGTCCGGAAGAAAGTGAATTTGCAAAAAATGCCTATGATATCTCTGATATGATGATACGATTTGACTTCCTTAAGCAATATGCAGAAAAAGCGGAACCATAGAAAAGCTTGTCAGATAGCAAAATATACTCTATCTTTGTACCATTCTAGAAAAGTAAAAATGAAGAGGAAGTAATGAAAGTACATATTCATCCGCATTATGCAGCTTACGAGAGTTTGATTCGAGCCATCCCGGCCGGAGAATATGAACGGGAAGAAGTGTATTGCAACCGGAGGAACACTGTTGAGAAAATCCGTTTGGGAGATAAGTTTTTTGTACTCAAAAAATACAAAAGACCTGCCCTTATAAATTGCCTTATCTACACTTGGTTCCGTAAAAGTAAAGCCCGTCGTGCCTTCGAATATGCAGAGTTATTTCTACAACGTGGAATAGAGACTGCTGCCCCTGTAGCCTATATAGAGATTAAAAAGAATGGATTTTTCCACACCGGCTATTTCCTTTCCGAATTTCTGTCTTACCCTCTTGTTGCAAATGCGGACAAAACCGATATGAATCTTGAGGAAAGAGATGCATTAATGCATGATCTCGTTTTATTCACCTTAAAATTGCACCTGAATAAGGTTCTACCCTTGGACTACAATCCCAAAAACATTTTCTACCACAAAGAAGATGGCAAATACAATTTTGCTTTGATAGACATTAATCGTTTAAAGTTAGGTAAGGTTCCAGGAATCAGACTGTCTATGGCTGCATTCAGTCAGTTGGGTATTCTTGCCAGTGATTTTACCAAAGTGATACCTTGGTATGCCGAGAAGAGAGGATTCGATCTTCAAGAATGTATCTTTTTCATATTGTTTAGCAGATTGAAATGGGAAAAGCAAAGGCAAATAAAGAATTATATCAAGAGTAAACTTCACTTTTAAAGTATCTTTGCAAATATAAAATTTGAGAATTATGCAAGATTATATCACTCAGTCTTTGACAGAAGGCATCAAGCTGAAAAAGGATATCCTAAGCAATAACCAAATGATGGCTGACATTGAAGCCGTTGGTAACTTGATGGTAAAAACTCTTCAGCAAGGTCACAAAGTACTACTTTGCGGCAATGGCGGAAGTGCGGCCGATGCTCAGCACATTGCAGCCGAACTTGTAGGACGTTTCGTTACCGAACGAGAAGGGCTACCCGCAATAGCAATGACCACAGATACTTCCATCCTGACAGCAGTCAGCAATGATTACGGCTTCAGCCGCATTTTTGAGCGCCAGATTGCTGCATTAGGATCAAAAGGAGACATCCTTATAGGACTTTCTACAAGCGGGAACTCCCCTAATGTGGAGTATGCCTTACAAAAAGCACGTTCTATGGGTATCACAACAGTCGGGCTCTTAGGAAGAGACGGAGGTAAGTGCAAAGATCTTTGTGATTATTCATTTATCATCCCCCACCCTGAGTCTGCAAGGATACAAGAAGTGCACATTACCATCGGACATATTTTATGTGGCATCGTCGACAATAAATTAGCACCCCATGAATAAAGCGATATTCCTTGACCGTGACGGCACAATCAATGTTGACTTTGGTTATGTCTACAAAACTGAAGATCTTGAATTCTTGCCCGGAGTAGTCGAAGCGCTCCAAATTTTTCAAGAACTGGGTTATCTACTGATTATCATAACCAATCAGTCCGGCATTGGCCGTGGATATTTTACATTGGAAGATGCAGAAGGCTTTAATCAAGCCATGTCACAGGAATTGAAGAAACACGGAATAGTTATAAGCAACTTCTTCACCTGCCCCCATGCTCCCGAAGAAAAATGCGAATGTCGCAAGCCCTCTCCTCACCTGGTGATGGAGGCTATCAAACAATACAAGATTACTCCTGACGAATCATATATGTTCGGAGATAAAAAGTCAGACGTTGAGTGTGGCGAGAATAGTGGTGTCAAATCTTTCTTAATTACTCCCGAACATTCTCTTCTGTACTGGGCTAATCAACTAAAAAGCAACAGACTATGAACAAAGAACTGAATATTCTGAAAGGAAAGAGAGTACTCGTTGTAGGAGATGTAATGTTAGACACCTACCACATAGGCGATGTAAAAAGGATCTCACCGGAGGCTCCTGTACCCATTGTACGTGTCAACCGCACATACAGCGTACTGGGTGGAGCTGCCAATGTTGCAAGAAATTTATTAGGTTTGGAATGTTTGCCATACATTATCAGTCTCTTAGGCAATGACCACAATGGAAGAACAATGCTGGAAATGTTTGCTGACTTAAATATCAAAAACGATTTATTTCAAACAGAGCATCCCACTATTACCAAAACCCGTGTAATAGGAAATAATCAACAGGTTGTACGATTGGACTTTGAGACTGAAATAGAATGTTTGGACAAAGAGATTGAACAAAAGATTTTACATGCGGTAGAAAAAGCTCTTCCCGAAGTAGACATTGTGGTTATCTCTGACTATGGTAAAGGAGTATGCAATGATACTATTTGCCAACATGTTATATCAGCCTCCAACCTTCAAGGGAAAAAAGTTATCATCGACCCCAAAGGAAAAAACTGGCAGAAATATCGCTCTGCCACTATAATCACTCCAAATATAAAAGAACTTTCAGAAGTCTCGGGGGTTGAGGTAAGGAATGAAAATAAAGATATTCATGATACAGCCAGCAAAGTATTAAAGAGTTACAATCTGAAATCTTTATTAGTAACCCGCTCGGAAAAAGGAATATCTTACATAGCACCGGAGATTTACCAAGACATACCCACTGAAGCCAAAGAAGTATATGATGTATCCGGAGCAGGAGACACAGTTGTAGCTACATTAGCTGCCGCTTTGGCTGCTGATATTTCTATTGCGGATGCAATTTATCTTGCCAATAAAGCTGCTGGCATAGTTGTAGGAAAAATAGGCACCAGCCCCATCTTATTCAAAGAGCTGCAAGCAGAACTGCAAACAAATAAACCGGACAGTAAACTTATTCCTATAGAACAGCTTGCAGATATCTTAAAGCAACTACGGGCACAAGGGCGCAAAATAGTATTTACTAACGGATGTTTCGACATTCTTCATAAAGGACATGTTTTCTACCTGGAGAGAGCCAAAAAGATGGGAGATATTCTCATTTTAGGTTTAAACTCTGATAGTTCAGTAAAACGATTAAAAGGAGAATCGCGCCCCATCAATGATGAAAACGCCCGTGCCACAGTAATGGCAGCACTGGAATCTGTAGATTACGTTGTAGTATTTACAGAAGACACTCCATTAAACCTTATCAAAATAGTAGCTCCGGACGTATTGGTGAAAGGGGGAGACTATGAGATAGAAAACATTGTAGGTAGGGAGTATGCAAAAGAAACGGTGACTATTCCATTTGTAGATGGTTACTCGACTACCAAAACAATCCAATCTATCAACCAAGATAAGCCATAATACGAGCGGCAACTTGTTTAGGAGTAATGTCAACCATACACTGCTGAAAAACAGATTGTTTACACTTCCCTCGTCCATCCTTTGTACAAGGACGGCAAGGCATGTCTTTTTCGAGTATCTCAACCGTAGGTCCTGAAGGAAAACCAAATGCAGTAGGTCCCATCAGTGCAAGAGCCGGAACTTGGAATAAATCAGCCGCATGCATAAAACCGGTATCAGCACTAACCACAATATTAGACTGAGACACAATGTAACAAGATTCCATCAACGAAGTACGACCTGCCAGATTCACCACCCGTTCAGGTGCTACGCTTCTAATTTCCTCGCAGAAAGTATCTTTCGGTCCGGCCAGTATCACAAATTTGTAGTCAGGAAGGTTTTTGATAAGCGTTTGCCAGTGGATAACCGGCCAGCGCTTCATCTCCCAGTTGGCAGAAGGTACAAGTGTTACCATCTTTTTTTCTATAAAATCCTCGTACTTACTACATATCTCAGCAGGAAATTGCCAATCTGCAAAATTCGTAGGGAAATGAGTAATGCCCCATTTCCTCAGTGGTTTTTGAAACGAAACAACACCCCTGAAAGGTTTATCAAAGAGATTGACACCAAAGTTAAAAAGCAAAAAGCGTTTGCCTCTTTCCTTACTTCGCAAAGCTACATAGGGTTTCCAAAAAGGGATAGGAGACAAAATCAGTTTTAATAGATTAGAACGAATATTACTATGCGCATCATAGATATAGTCGAATTTCTCTTTTTTCAATTCAGACGCCATTTGCAGTAATCCGGAGAATCCGGTGGACTTATCAAAAGCCCAAATTTTATCGATCCGGTAGTCTATAGACAATGTACCCACCATATCTTTTCGGGTTATCCAGTGAAGTTCCACCTCCTCAAACCGTTCGCGAATGCCACCAATCACTCCCATACACTGAATAATATCACCTATCGAGCTAAAACGTATAATCAAAAATTTCGTCATAATTACAGAATAAAGTTTGCCAACTCACTATGATTTAGCGGCAAAATTAATTATTTCACTCGATTCTTCCACTAAAATAAACAAAAAGGATTATCTTTGCCAACACATTATTTTTCTGAAATATAAAATATCCGATGAAAATAGCCTTTGATGCCAAAAGAGCTGCACAGAACCGTACAGGACTCGGTAATTACAGCCGATTAATAATTGAAGGATTTAGTCGCTGCTACCCTGAAAACAACTATCTTCTTTATACTCCGATCACTCAAAAGACTCAGCTACTCGGAACTATTACTAAACAAAAGAACTGTTTAGTCCGCTATCCTCAAAATTACATTTGGAAACGGCTCTCTTCATTATGGCGTATCAGCGGTATCTGTAAGCTCATTAAAGCGGATAATGTTTCAATTTACCACGGGTTAAGCAATGAACTACCCTTCGGAATCAACAAACTAAAAAAAACTAAAAGTGTTGTTACCATTCACGACCTGATATTTCTACGCTATCCCGAATTTTTCCCATTGATAGACCGAACTATTTATAGGTTCAAGTTCAAACACGCTTGTAAAGTAGCCGATCGCGTTATCGCTATCAGCGAATGTACCAAAAGAGATATTATGCATTACTTCGGGACTCCCGAAGAAAAAATAAAGGTTATCTATCAAGGATGTGACGAAAGTTTTTGCAACCCGGTAGACGACGCTCTTAAACAAGAAGTCAGAGATAAATATTCGCTTCCCGAAAAGTATTTATTGTGTGTAGGAAGCATTGAAAGTCGCAAGAACCTCTTATTAATCGTAAAAGCATTAAAAGAAAGCAAGAGCAACTTACCTTTAGTGGCGGTAGGGAAATACACTCCTTATGCCGGCAAAGTACTTCAATATGCCAAAGAGCATGGCTTGTCTGAAAGGTTATTAATGTTTCACAATGTCGAATTCAAGCATCTGCTTGCTTTTTATCAAATGGCTTCATTGTTTATTTATCCCAGCTTTTTTGAAGGATTCGGCATACCCTTATTAGAAGCGCTCAATAGCAAAGTTCCCGTAATTGGCGCTACAGGCTCGTGCCTCGAAGAAGCCGGCGGACCTCATTCGCTATACGTAAACCCGGAAGACCCTAAAGCACTGGCAGAAGCCATTGACAGAGTGATAAGTGACGAAAAATTACAGCAAGAAATGATAAGTAAAGGGCTGGAATATGCCTCGCGCTTTGAACAGAACAAGCTGATACCACAGATGATGGAAGTATACCATTCGCTGCTATGACCTGACAAGTAAAGCATTGATGTTTGTCACATCCAAACAAAATGCATACCTTTGTGAGTCATTAAGATAAAAGCTACCAAAAGCATCTTTATAAAGATATTATATTTACTGATATGGAGTCAACAAAGACTATTTTTTTAGACCGGAATGAATTTAACTATGCACCTTCCGAAGAAGTAATAGAAGCTTTCAAAAACTTCGACATAAACAAGCTATGTTTTTATACTCGTATATACGATGAAGGGAAAAAAAGCATTTTATCGGTATTTCTCTCTGAATTATACAATATAGACGAACAACAAGTGCTACTTGGATATGGTGGAGAAGATATTCTTAAAAATGCCGTACACTATTTCCTGACCGAGGAAGACGGTAACAAAACGATACTGATCCCCAAATTCTCATGGTGGTATTATAAATCTATTGCCGACGAGGTAAACGGACATACGTTGCAATATCCTCTTTATGAAGAAGGAAATACATTCAAATATGATTTCAATGTACTGAAAGAGATGCTGCACAAAGAGAACCCTAAAGTTCTACTCCTAGCTTCCCCCAATAATCCTACCGGCAATGGACTCACACCTGATGAGTTAAAACATTTATTGTCTTTCGTTCCAACCACCACCATTGTCTTGGTTGACGAGGCCTATGCCTCATTTGTTTCAACAGATACAACTTATATAAAAGAATTGACGGAGCAATATCCTAACATAATCATTTCACGTACGTTATCCAAATTCTACGGTCTCCCCGGTCTCCGCATGGGTTTTGGCTTTATAAGTAAAGAGCTACAACCGTTCTGCAAATACAGTAACAAGTATCTAGGCTACAACCGTATATCGGAAGATATTGCCATTGCCGCTCTTAAATCGGACGGGCATTACCGTAACATTGCAAAGCAAATGAATGAAGACCGTGCATGCTACGAGAAAGAAATTGGTTCATTACCCGGCTTTAAAGTCTACGAGTCTGTAGCCAACTTTATCCTGATTAAGTATCCGACAGAACTAAAAGAAGCCCTACAAGAAGCTTTCGCCCAGCACCATTATAAAATAAAGTTCATGAACGAACCTGACATAAATATGCATTTGCGTATTACCTTCGGCCGTCCGGAACACAACCGCTTTGTGATAGATACCATTAAAGAAATCGCAAAAAGATGAAAGCAGTTATCTTAGCGGCGGGGATAGCTTCCCGCCTGCGTCCACTTACCGATACTACTCCTAAATGCCTTCTCAAAATAGGAGAACGCAGTTTGTTGGAACGCACATTCGACGCCTTGATAGAAAACGGACTCAAGGAGTTCATAGTTGTTACCGGCTATCGCCAGCAACAGATTGTAGACTTTTTGCACGCTAAATATCCATCGCTGAATATTACCTTCATTTACAATGAAAAATATGAGTCGACCAATAATATCTACTCTTTATGGCTCACGCGTCTATATGCTGATGGAGAAGAAGTTTTACTATTGGACAGCGACATCTTGTTCGATCCTCTTATTGTCGATAAATTACTCCACTCTGACAGAAGCAATGCATTAGCGCTCAACCGCCATGAGTTGGGAACCGAAGAGATAAAAGTAATTGCTGATTCTGCCTCTAAAGTAATAGAAATTAGCAAAGTATGTTCCATTAGTGATGCCATTGGCGAATCTATAGGTATCGAAAAAATGTCTTCCCAGTACACTGAAGCCTTATTCAAAGAACTGGAGACTATGATTAACGTAGAGAAACTGGATAATATCTTCTACGAACGGGCTTTTGAAAGACTGATACCACAAGGCTACCACTTTCACGTTATAGATACGACTGAGTTCTTCTCTGCCGAGCTGGATACCGTAGAAGATTTTAATCAGGCACAGAAACGTATTCCTCAAAACCTCTATTAACAATCATTTTATGGCTACTTATGACATACGCCCTCTACAACTCCGTATCCTAAGAATCTTACTTGCAGTAGATAAGGTCTGTAAAGAACATAATTTGCGGTACTATATTATGGCAGGAACTATGCTTGGTGCTGTGCGACACAAGGGTTTTATACCTTGGGACGACGATCTGGACATTGGCATGCCAAGAAGGGACTACGACCTCTTAATGTCTCATTCCAAAGAATGGTTGCCGGAAAACTATGAAGCAGTATGCGCTGAAAATGATTCAGAATACCCCTTACCTTTTGCCAAAATACAAGATGCAAATACCACTTTAATTGAAAGAATGCATTTAAAGTATCTAGGAGGTATCTATTTAGATGTATTTCCAATAGATGGCGTACCTGCGGGCAGGATGGCGCAACGCTGGCATTTCGCTAGATATGAATTCTACAAGAGAGTTCTATACTTCATCCATCGCGATCCTTATAAACACGGAAAGGGACCAAGTTCGTGGATTCCATTGTTATGCCGATCCCTTTTTACTATGGATGCGGTACAAAAGAGTATTCGTAAGATACTAAAAAAACATGATTTCGACAGCAGCGAACTTGTTTGTGACTATGATGATGGCATGAAAGGTATTATGCAAAAAAGTACTTTAGGCAGTCCAAAACCGATTCTATTTGAAGGTGAAGAAGTCTGGGGTGTGGAAAACTATCAAATCTATCTAGCTCAAAAGTATGGTGATTATATGACCATCCCCAAAGGTAATGAACAGAGGCAGCATAATTTCCACTATTTAGATTTAGATAAACCCTATCGGAATTTTAAGAGTTGAGTGCAAAAAATTAGTTTAATCAAAGTCATTCAATATCAATCAGTAGTATCTTTGTAGATATTATCTTAAAATACAAAAAGATGAAAGTCATCGTCGATAACAAAATTCCCTTTATCCGGGAAGCTATTGAAAAGATAGCTGATGAAGTAGTCTATTTACCGGGTAAAGATTTCACATCTTCACAGGTTAAAGATGCCGATGCCTTAATAATCCGTACCCGAACCCATTGCAACCAAGAACTATTGGAAGGCAGTAAAGTACGTTTCATCGCCACCGCTACGATCGGCTTTGACCATATCGACACTGGTTATTGCCGCAAAGCAGGAATTACCTGGACTAATGCTCCCGGATGTAATTCTGCCTCTGTTGCTCAATACCTGCAATCCTCTTTATTACTACTACAACAATCCAAAGGAATACTTTTATCCGAATTAACATTGGGAATCATTGGAGTAGGCAATGTGGGTAGTAAAGTGAGCGAAGTTGCCCGGGAAATGGGTATGCATATATTATTAAACGACTTGCCACGCGAAGACAAAGAAGGAAATTCAGATTTCAGCCCTTTACAAACTCTTGCCGAAGAATGCGATATCCTCACTTTCCACGTACCTTTATATAAAGAAGGGAAATATAAAACACTTCATCTAGGCAATGATAACTTCTTCCACTCACTAAAACGATGTCCAGTCATCATCAATACTTCACGTGGAGAGGTCATCGAAACCAACGCACTTCTGAATGCTTTGGAACAAGAGGTTATTTCGGATGCAATTATCGATGTTTGGGAAGATGAGCCGGATATCAACCTCACCTTATTAAATAAAGTATTCATCGGTACGCCACACATCGCAGGATATTCTGCTGATGGCAAAGCAAATGCCACGCGTATGTCACTGGATGCACTCTGCCACTTTTTCAATATAAAAGCCGATTATCAAATTACTCCTCCACAACCAAAAAATCCGGCAGTTATTGCAACTAGCACAGCAGAGGCATATTTGCAAATGTACAATCCGCAAAAAGACAGTGAAGCTCTGAAAACACATCCTGAACTTTTCGAGAAACTACGTGGAGACTATCCACTAAGAAGAGAAAAAGAAGCTTATTCGATAAGGCTACACCCTTTGTACTAAAAGGTGTAGCCATACCAGGCAAAGGGTGTAGCCTGACTTACAAAAGGGTGTAGCCCTTTTTATGTAGCCCTACAGCTATCTCTAACCAGGGCAAGTTACAATTTAGATACCAAATTCTCTATGATCTTCGGATAGAATTCATATTCCAAGCCATGAATACGATGAGCCAAGCTATCCGGTGTATCGTTCGGCATTACCATACATTTTTCTTGGCAGATAATAGCCCCTTCATCATAATGTTCATTCGTATAATGTATAGTAATACCACTTTCCTTCTCGCCTGCAGCAATTACTGCTTCGTGTACACGATCACCATACATTCCTTTACCTCCAAACTTTGGTAATAACGAAGGATGTATATTTATCATTTTATTAGGATAAGCATGCAAAACATTATCAGGGACTCGCGCCAGGAAGCCTGCCAACACTACAAAGTCTATATGATATTCTTGTAAAATGGATAATATTGCCTCTCCATTTTCCCAATCATTCTTTCCAAAGTAGGCACAAGGTACATTCAAGCCCTTTGCACGCTCCAAAACGAACGCATTCTGCCGGTTGGTCAAAACCAAACTCACACAATCCGTTCCCTTTTCTCTGAAATAACGAATGATATTCTCGGCATTCGTACCACTTCCAGAAGCTAAAATTGCGATTTTTTTCTCCATAATTCCTCCAATCAGTGCACAAATTCGTGAAAAATGTGCAAAACAGTGCATTTAATTCCTCAAATATTTGCGAGGAACAATAAATATTTATTCCTTTGCACCGCAAATTTAAAGAAATAAAACTAATTATTAATTAAAAACTTAAAGTTAT
>JAEXAJ010000204.1 GCA_023458215.1 Bacteroidota bacterium | reverse complement strand
ACACTATACGTTCTGTATTTGCAACGAATAAAAGGGTTACTGTAATAGAAGATCCATTGGATACTGTGGAATGTAGCTATGAAAAATACTTTTATGAGCAATATAGTATTACAGACCATTGCCAGGGAACTGATTTTGACGAAAACCCTTCTTGTTACCAATATATCAAATCAGTGAATGGCTTCCACATAATGGGACGTAGTCTGTTGATGTCGACAACTGAATTGATAAATAAGTTAACTCCTTCGCGCGTGGTTAAGTTGGATGGTGATACCAATGAGAATTATCGTTTGGGCAATATTGTAATTAAGAGGATTGTTTATGGTGATGTAGATTTTATTGATTATGCATACGGGCAGTTACTTGAGAAAGGTTTGTTTGGAATAACAAGTTATCAGCGTTTCGGACAATTGGCTTTCTTACCTTTCATTGAAGGAAATATTTCTCCTAATTTGTCATTTGAACAGGTGTTAGAATTAACGAAGGAAATAAATGCTTCAGGCTTAAAACCGAGGATTACATTAATTGATATGTTCAATCAATATGGATTTACTCCTGACAAGGATTTTTATGCTGACTTGTTGTCGGATATGAGTTATGTTTGCCATGGTGATTTAGCTTATACTAATTTGGTCAAGAATCAAGAAGGTGTGTATCCTATCGATTGGGAATTTCTTTTGTATGGTACGGAGCATTGGGATTTGGCTTGTTATATAGCTTCTGTCTATATTTATCAGTATATAGACTGTCGTTGTGTATTAGATTCAATCTCTGATATGGAGAATTGTAATCAAATAAAAAAAACAATTATGTTATTGTGTGATTACTGGATAGCGTGGAGCGTTTTTACAAAACATGATTTTTTCAGTAAGGAGCTTAAAATGCTTCGTTCGTTTCTATTTTCAAATCTTTAATTGATGAAAGCAAAATCTATTAACAATATTCATTTGGGTTATATTTTTGGATTAGGCTCCGGGTTTACATGGGGATTAGACACCGTATTGATTGGATTAGTCATGACCATGGCACCTTTTGTGGAGAATCCTTTACTTATAATCGGAGGAGTTTTTATTTGCAGTATGTTGCACGACGTCTTGGCTGCGTTTTGGATGTTTGTAGTGATGGGATTTAAAGGAAGATTACGTGAACTCGGAAAAGCGTTGTGTACTAGAGATGGGTTATTTTGTTTTTTGGGTGCTTTGTTTGGAGGACCATTGGCTATGACATTTTATGTATTAGCTGTTTCTCATGGAGGAGCAGCATTGACTGCTACAGTAACTGCATGTTATCCACTTCTTGGTTCGGCATTGGCTGTTCTAATATTGAAGGAAAAGATGCCTTTCAGAGGTTGGTTAGGGCTTTGCATCTGTATTATGGGGATTGCTTATATTGGCTATGCACCTAGTGGAAACCAGCATATAAATATAGGTATGGGTATTACATTGGCAGCGGTGGCTGCAATAGGATGGGCTTTGGAAGCGGTTGTTTGTGGTTATGGTATGAAAGGAGGAAAAGTAGATCCGTTCATGGCTTTGTTGATAAGAGAGATGACTTCGGGGCTAGTTTATATTTTGTTGGTTGTGCCTATTATGCTGGGGGGATTCCCCTCTATGATTTCAGGTGTTTTTACCGTGTTTTCCGATTCTATTACTTCTGTGACGTTGCTAATGACTGCTTTAATAGGAATGTCGTCCTTTATAATGTGGTACACGGCTATTGATTCCATTGGAGCAGCTCGCTCTCTATGCCTGAATGTGACTTATTCTTTTTGGACTGTAGTACTTTCGTTCCTTTTTTTCGGAGCAGAAATGTCTATAAATATTTTGGTTGGTGTTCTTATGGTAATTACGGGGGTTGCAGTGGCCACTTTGTTATCGAAAAAACAGAAATTGCAAAATAAGATCGAATTATGTTGAAAGAAATAAAAACAGAAGAGTTAAAGCAAATACAATTAAGTATTTTGGATAAGGTTGCTGCCTTTTGTGGCAAAAACAATCTGACTTATTATTTAGGTTATGGGACTTTGTTGGGAGCAATTAGGCATAAGGGGTATATCCCTTGGGATGATGATATTGACATTGTCCTTCCACGGCCAGACTTTGAAAAATTCATAACTACTTTTAATACTTCAGGAGATGAGCTTGAAGTACTTTCTTGGGGGAATACTCCCCAATGGAATATACCTTTTGCTAAAGTACATAACAAAAAGACATCAATGAGAGAGGATACACGGGAACCTTTGGATATGGGCGTCAATATTGATGTTTTCCCGATTGATGGTTTGTCCAATGATAAGGGAGTGGCTACAAGTCTTGTGAAGAAAATATTATTTTATAGCAATGTTCGTTGTTATAAGTGTGTAAAGCTTTCTTCTTCTCGATCTTTTATCCGGAATATATTAGTATTGGGGGCACGTGTCGTTTATTCTGTTTACTCTAACCAGCAGCTATTGACGAGAATACATAAATTAGCTACATCTAATAACTATGAAGATTCTAAACTAGTGGGACAGGTTCTTTATCCTGCTAATGTGGGTGAAATAATAGAAAAGGATACTTTCAAAGAAAGTCTATTGGTCCCTTTTGAAAACTATTCATTTAAAATACCTGTAGGTTATGACAAGTGGCTCACTCAAATTTATGGTGACTATATGAAATATCCTCCTGTAGAGGAGCAAGTGACACATCATGCATTCAAGGCTTATTGGAAAGAGTAACAAATAAATTTTAATTAATCATAGAGATTATGTCTATTTTTAGAGATAAAATTTTACTCATTACCGGTGGGACAGGTTCCTTTGGTAATGCCGTTTTACGTCGTTTTCTTGATTCTGATATCAAGGAAATTCGTATTTTCTCAAGAGACGAGAAGAAGCAGGATGACATGCGTCATCATTTGCAAAATCCCAAAGTGAAGTTTTACATTGGCAATGTTCGTGATCGCCAATCTGTAGACGGTGCAATGGTGGAAGTAGATTACGTGTTTTCTGCTGCTGCCTTGAAACAAGTGCCGAGTTGCGAATTCTTTCCATTACAGGCTGTACAAACCAATGTTATCGGTACGGATAATGTATTGGAATCCGCTATTGCCCATGGAGTAAAAAACGTAGTAGTTCTTTCTACCGACAAAGCTGCTTATCCCATTAATGCTATGGGTATTAGCAAGGCCATGATGGAAAAGGTAGCAATAGCCAAAGGTCGTGCCTTGGGTGATGAAGCCGGTACTACCATTTGTTGCACTCGTTACGGAAATGTTATGGCAAGCCGCGGTTCCGTAATCCCTTTGTGGGTGGAACAGATAAAGAATGGTAAACCTATTACGATTACTGACCCTAACATGACCCGTTTCATGATGACATTGGACGATGCTGTAGATTTGGTAATCTATGCGTTTGAACATGGTCATAATGGTGACTTGTTTGTACAGAAAGCTCCTGCAGCTACATTGGATGTATTAGCACAAGCTTTAAAAGAAATATACGCACAGATAAATCCGGGATATGGTGAAACGGAAGTGAAAACTATCGGTACCCGTCATGGTGAAAAACTGTATGAGACTTTGGTAACCCGTGAAGAGATGGCGAAGGCTGCTGATATGGGGAATTATTATTGTATTCCTTGTGATACCCGTGATCTGAACTACGACAAGTTTTTCACGGAAGGTAACGAGGACATCGCCCGTATAGAGGACTACCATTCTCATAACACGGCCCGTTTGGATGTGGAGGGCATGAAGAAACTTCTTCTGAAACTCCGTTTTATCCGTGAAGACCTCGGGCTGGAAGAAAAGGTCAAGAGTACGGAAATAAAAAGTGAATAATCATTATTTGAATAATACAACGGAAAAGAAAAAGTATCGTTTCTTTAGAAAGAAAATTCTATCTTTGTCATATTGAAACTAATAATTGAGAATATGGCAGCAACAGTATTAAATTCAGTTCAACAACATCTTTTGAAGATGTTTGCTTTTGATGGTTCGGAGGAGCGATTGAATGAAGTGAAAGAGGTGTTGACCAAATATTTTTCTCAGAAATTAGATGACCGCCTGAATGATTTATGGGATTCGGGAGTTTTGGATCAAGAAAAACTTGATGAGCAGAGAAAGATTGACGTTCGAACCCTTCCAAAGAGATGAATAGAATAGATTTTATAGGCTTGGATGATTTCTACCATTCACTATAAATTTTTCATTTCTTTTCTGTGAAAAACAGAACCATATTATTTTATGAAAGTTTTAGTGACCGGCGCCAAAGGGTTTGTCGGACGGAATCTTGTATCCCAATTGCATAATATCCAAAGTGGAAAAGCTCGTAATTATGGAGTACAAGGAGATAAACTTACGGTCTTTGAGTATGATCTGGACAGTGATCTATCGGAACTGGATATCTATTGCAAGCAGGCTGATTTTGTATTCAACCTCGCAGGTGTTAACCGTCCGAAGGAACATTTGGAGTTCATGGAAGGGAATTTTGGGTTTGCTTCCACGCTTTTGGATACTTTGAAAAAGTACGGAAATACGTGTCCGGTAATGATATCATCCTCTACACAGGCTGCATTAGATAATCCATACGGTGAATCCAAACGTGCAGGAGAGCAGTTGATGTTTGATTATAGCAGAGAAACAGGCGCTAAAGTATTGGTATATCGTTTTCCTAATATTTTTGGCAAATGGTGCCGCCCAAATTATAACAGTGCGGTGGCTACGTTTTGTAATAATATTGCTCATAATTTGCCTATCCAGGTAAATGATCCTTCGGTCCTGATGAGCTTGGTGTATATTGATGATGTAGTGGATGAACTGATTGCAGCCCTTGAAGGGAAAGAACATCATCAGGGAGATTATTGTGCTGTTCCGGTAGTGCATACAATAACTTTGGGAGGTATTGTGGAACTGATAAATTCCTTCAAACAAATGCCCGATAATCTGAACGTCCCGGATTTAAGTGATACTTTTACTAAGAAACTCTATTCTACCTATCTTTCATACTTGCCTGAAGATAAAATCTGCTATCCTTTAAAGATGAATAGGGATGAACGAGGTAGCTTTACTGAGATAATTCGTACGGCAGACTGTGGACAGTTTTCGGTTAATATATCCAAACCGGGTATAACTAAAGGTCAACATTGGCATCATACTAAAAACGAAAAGTTTGTAGTGGTAAGTGGACATGGATTAATACAACTTCGAAAAATAGGAACGGTTGAAGTGGTAAATTTTGAAGTGAGCGGCGAGAATATAGAAGTAGTTGAGATGATACCCGGATATACGCATAATATCATCAATCTTTCTAAAACGGAAGACTTAGTTACTTTTATGTGGTGCAATGAGTGTTTTGATCCGAATAGACCGGACACCTATTTTGAAAAAGTTTAGAACATGGATATAAAATTGGATTATTCAGAAATCAAGTTTCAAGAAAATGGCAAATTGAAGCTGTTGATAATAGTAGGTACCCGTCCGGAGATTATCCGCTTGGCAGCTGTTATCAATAAATGTCGTAAATATTTTGATTGCATACTGGCCCATACCGGACAGAATTATGATTATAATCTGAATGGAGTTTTCTTTCATGATTTGAAACTCCAAAACCCGGAGGTATATATGGATGCTGTAGGTGATGATTTGGGTGCTACTATGGGCAATATAATTAATGCCAGTTATAAACTGATGACACAGGTAAATCCTGATGCAGTCTTGGTATTGGGTGATACAAATTCTTGCCTCAGTGTGATAAGTGCCAAACGACTGCACATTCCGATATTTCACATGGAGGCGGGTAACCGTTGTTTTGACGAGTGTTTACCTGAAGAAACGAACCGTCGTATTGTGGATATAATCTCGGATATGAATCTCTGCTATTCGGAACATGCCAGAAGATATCTGAATGCTTCAGGCGTAGCGAAAGAACGTACTTATGTAACCGGTTCACCTATGGCGGAAGTGCTGCATGAGAATTTAACGGAAATAGAAAATTCAGACATTCATCAGAAACTGAATTTGCAGAAGGGTAAATATATTTTGCTTTCGGCACACCGTGAAGAGAATATTGATACTGAAAAGAATTTCCTTTCATTGTTTAAAGCTATCAATGCGATGGCCAAAAAATATGACATGCCTATATTGTATAGTTGTCATCCGCGTAGCAAAAAACGCTTGGAAACAAGTGGTTTTGAGTTGGATAAACGAGTTATCAGGCATGAACCTTTAGGTTTTCATGATTACAACTGCTTGCAGATGAATGCTTATGCAGTGGTATCGGATAGTGGAACTTTACCTGAAGAGAGTAGTTTCTTCACTTCTGCGGGGTATCCTTTTCCGGCAGTGTGCATTCGCACCAGTACAGAGCGTCCTGAAGCACTTGATAAGGGCATTTTTGTATTGGCAGGTATTGATGAGAAATCGTTGTTACAGGCGGTAGATACTGCTGTGGAAATGAATAAGAATGGCGACAATGGTTTACCTGTACCAACTTATACGGATGAGAATGTATCAATCAAAGTTGTGAAGATGATTCAGAGCTATACAGGAGTGGTGAATAAGATGGTTTGGAGAAAATAGTGTATTATGTCTAAGAAAATCCTGATACACAGTTTGATTTTTAGTCCTGATGGAGTTTCAACAGCATATCTCTATAATGATATTGCTTTAAGATTTCAAGAAAATGGTTATGACGTAGTCGTATTGACTACTACGCCCCATTATAATGTGGTGCAATCACAGTTAGCCGGACAACCGCTGAAATGGAAAGTATGGGGAGTTTTCAAGGAGAGCTGTTTTCAAGGAATCAAGGTTATTCATGTGCCCCAAAGAAAATTCAAGAATAGTTTTCTGCGAATATTGGGATTTGTATATTGGCATGTCGTATCTTTCTTAATCGGCTTGTTTGAAAAGAATGTAGATGTTATATTATCACCTTCCCCTCCTTTAACTATCGGTGTAATCAATCTTTGGCTTGCGAAAATCAAAGGTTGTAAAACCATATATAATGTGCAGGAGATATATCCGGACATACTGAAACGCAAAGAAGGCGTTGTTATAGATTTGCTGCGCAAAATGGAACGGTATGTCTATAATAGTTCAACAGCCGTTACGACCATAGACCGTGTCTTTTATAATACAATAGTAGGACGGTTTAAAGATGTGTCCAAACTACATATCATACCTAACTTTGTAGATACGGGTTTGTATAATCCTCAAGAAGGAAATGTGAAGCCTTTGGATTCCTGTCTCTTTCCTACAACAACTTCCTTGAAATTACTTTATGCAGGAAATATCGGCTTTGCCCAAGATTGGGAGCCTTTAATCTGTTTGGCGGAAAGAACCAAAGGGTTTCCTATTGAATATTTTGTAATAGGTGAAGGAGTCATGAAGTCATATCTTGAGGAGAAGGCATATAAATTGGGACTGGATAATATGCATATCTTACCCTATCAATTAAGAAATTTGATGCCATCCATTCTTGCCTATTCAGACATTCAATTTATTTTTATGAATCCGGAGATGGAAATGCAAGGATTTCCTTCTAAAGTTTATACAATTATGGCATGCGGCAAGCCTTTATTGGTGTGTTCAGGAAAAGATACGCCTATCGTTAATTTTCTGCAGGAGCATAACTGTGCAAAATTGATTACAGAAAAAGAAATGGAAGGAAAAGTGGAAGAGATGATAGATTGGTTGAGTACGGTTTCTGATGATGAATTAACCTCTTTAGGACAGAATGGTGTAGAGGTAATTGGAAAATTATATGCCAAAAATGTAGTAACTCAACAATATGTGGATTTAGTCGAATCTTTATGAACATACTTATTACGGGAATCCACGGCTTTGTGGGTTCCAATCTTGTTGTTGCCCTGAAAGAACGTCATAATCTTTATGGATTGGATATTACAGCTCCTAAAAAGGAGGGAGTGATAAATACCTTTTCTTGGAATGATTTCGAACCTGCTTCTTTTCCGATGCAAAATCTTCCGAAATTTGATGCCATTATTCATTTGGCGGGTAAGGCGCACGATACGAAGAACCAATCTGCTGCTCAGATCTATTTTGATATCAATATCGGCCTAACTCAGAAGATATTTGATTTCTTCTTGGAGTCATCAGCGAAGAAGTTTATTTTCTTCAGTTCGGTAAAAGCTGCTGCCGATAGTGTAGTGGGGGACATGCTAACAGAGAATGTGATACCGATGCCGGTGGGACCTTATGGAGAAAGTAAGATAAAGGCAGAGGAATATATTATGGAGCATTGTGCTTTACCTACCACCTCCCCCTTCGGGGACTCCTCCTCCCGGGAGGAGGAAAATAGGATAGATTCGGATAAGCGGGTGTACATATTAAGGCCTTGCATGATTCATGGCCCGGGTAATAAGGGGAATTTGAATTTATTATATAATGTGGTAAAGAAAGGTATTCCCTGGCCTTTGGGGGATTTTGAAAACAGAAGGTCTTTCACTTCGATTGATAATCTTTGTTTTGTGGTGGAGAGTTTGCTGACTAAGAATATTGCAAATGGCATTTATCATATCGGTGACGATGAAGCTCTATCAACGAATGAGCTGATTGCCTTGATGTGTGAAGTCTTGGGGCGTAAACCGCATATTTGGAAGATGAACAAGTGTATGATGGAAGGATCTGCCAGATTAGGGACATTGCTTCATCTTCCGCTTAATACGGAACGCTTGCGCAAGTTGACAGAGAATTATGTGGTGAGCAATGCGAAGATAAAGTCCGCTTTGGGGATTGATAGGATGCCTGTGCGTGCAGAGGAGGGGATAGTGAAAACAATTAAATCGTTTTTAAATTAAGAATTAATAATTAGAGGATTAAAAGGAGACGGTACTATTATGTATTATCTGATTATATTAGTTCTGCTATTTTTAGCAGAACTTTTTTATTTTAAAGTAGCTGATAAATGTAATATCATTGATAAACCAAATGAGCGTAGTTCTCATACCAAAGTCACTTTGCGGGGTGGGGGCATTATCTTCTACTTTGGTGTATTGGCTTATTTTCTGACAAGTGGGTTTGAATATTCCTGGTTTATGCTTGCCTTGACTTTGGTGACATTTATTAGCTTCGTGGATGATATAAAATCTACCAAGCAGATTACGAGATTACTTTTCCATTTTTCCGCTATGGCATTGATGTTCTATCAGTGGGGGTTATTCTCTTTATCCTGGTGGTGGATAATTATTGCTTTAATAGTATGTACCGGCATTATCAATGCTTATAATTTCATGGATGGGATCAATGGTATCACGGGTGGTTATTCGTTAGTAATTCTTGTCGCACTCGGTTATATTAATAGGGAAATCATTTCTTTTGTAGAGGAGAACTTTATTTATACGGTGATTTGCTCGGTATTGGTATTTTGCTTTTTCAATTTTCGTAGAAAAGCAAAGTGCTTTGCCGGTGATGTAGGTTCTGTGAGTATTGCTTTTATTCTTCTTTTTCTGATAGGTAAATTGATAATTCAAACTGAGGATTTCAGCTGGATTGTTTTATTATCAGTGTATGGTGTTGATAGTGTGCTGACCATCATTCATCGGCTGATGCTCCATGAGAATATTAGCTTGCCACATCGAAAGCATCTCTATCAGCTAATGGCAAATGAATTAAAGATTGCTCATGTAATGGTGTCTTCTATTTATATGGTGGTACAAGTTGTGATAATAGTAGGTTATATAATTTGTTTGAATCATGGATATTTCTATTTGTTAGCAGTTATTTTATTGCTTGCTTTTCTTTATATTTGTATTATGAAGAAATATTTTAGATTACATCAATTTGCATAGTATCAGTGCTTTATAAACTATTCTCAGAAAACAGCTCTCATGGGGCTGTTTTCTTTGTTTATGCCCATATATATCCTCACCTTTGCATTGTTGATCAACAAAACAAGTATTAAAAGAATGTTGAATTAAAATGTAAAAGGAGAAAAATTATGCCTTTATTTTATTATGCGAGACAGTCGTCCATTGCGACGAAAGAGGGTGCCAAGTTGTGGCATTTGAGTTTAAAGAAAGTGGGAAGAGCCATTGACTGCCAAATGTTGGCTGAGAGTATTGCCGAGAAGTCTTCATTGACTCCGGGTGATGTTCACAATGTAATCCGTAACCTGATGACTACTATGCGGCTGCATTTATTGAACAGTCGTACGGTACGCCTGGACGGATTGGGAACATTTACCATGAAAGCCCGGACCCGTGGAAAAGGAGTGGAAACAGAAAAGGATGTGAACCCTAACCAGGTGACTGCTTTGCGTTGCCAGTTCACTCCCGAATATACTCGTCCTGCGGCCATTGGCACTACCCGTGCTCTGCTTCAGGGAGTAGAGTTTGAAAAGTGGACGGGCAAGGTGAGCAGCGAAAGTGAAGATGGGGATAATACCGGAGGCGGTTCAGGTGGAGATGAGAATGATAATCCACTGGGATAGAGTGCGCTTTGTGCATATCATAAATTAGGGATTAAAGGCTGCGCAGCCTGATAATAATGAAAAATGTTTTTAGAACTATGAAAAAGACTGTTTGGGATAAAATTTTGAAAGTTGTGATAGCAGTTGCTTCTGCAATACTAGGTGCTTTGGGAGCGAATGCAATGAATGTATAGTAGTAGCACTTATAAATAAAAAGGGCAATGTGGAGTAAAATCCGCATTGCCCTTTTTCCGTTTATGGGTAAAAATATGTCGTTCATTGCCTGTTTTGTGTCGTTTAGAAAATAATATTTTTTATATCTTTCTTTCTCCCTATATTTGAACAAAACTAACGGCAAATAGTGCCTGTAAAAACGGGTAATGAAAGGCATACATTATATTATAATACGGATGAAAATATGATATCTCTGATACTATCGACATACGCCAAACTCATGGAGCAATACATGGCTTCTTTCTTTCATCAACCGGAAGGGTTGGTTGAAGTCGGAGCTATTGCCGCGCAGGGTGAAGAAGAACCTTGCAAGATTTTGGTCTCACTGTTGAGTATAGAGCGTGAAGCTACCCAGGGAATGTCTAATTCCGTAGCCAGCGCTTCCGGGCATTTTGCTACATTCTCCTCTCCTCCGGTTTATGCCAATCTGAATGTCGTTATTGCGGCGGTGTTCAGTGATAAAAGATATAAGGAAGGGCTTTCTTTCCTTTCACAAGCCATCACATTTATGCAAACGACTTCCTCATTTATGGTGAATGGCAATAAATATACGATTGAACTTCTTTCTCCTACTTTGCAAGATCAAAGTAATATTTGGACCCAGTTGGGAGGAAAGTATTATCCGTCGGTGGTCTGTAAAATCAGAAGATTGACGTTTGATGCGGACGAAGTGAAACGTGCGGCTATTGAAGTATCCGGGAGTCAAAATAATATAGGACGTATATGACACAGTTTAGGGAAATTTGGCGTTTGAAGATCAAACACGATTACTACAGGAATGGTGATTGTCGTGGATTAAAGTACAGTCTGTCTCAGAATTCAGATATGTTGTTACGAAAACGTGGAGGCAGATTGATACAGGCAAGGGAGGCGGAATGGTTGCTCATCGCTTTCAGTGATGATATATTTGACGATGCGGATCAGTTAGAACTGGATTTTATATGTGAAGATCTGAATTTGATTTATAATACGGAGTGGGACTGGCAGGCAGACGGTACCTGCCCGCAGATACGGGTTGGTGCAAATAAGGATATGCGTATGGATATGCGTATGGATATGAGAACGCCACCGGACGAAAGAGTCTATGCCAAACCAAACATTTTTTTTCGAATGATAGTTTCGTTGCATGGGATAAATTACCAAAGGACCTCTGTTACCGAATTGTTTTTTACAGCTAAAAGCTTTTATTGGGAATATTGGCTGGTTCCACGTGATGGAAATACAGACCGGAACCTGGAGCTTGAAATAAAAGATAGTAATAAAGAGATAGAGTGTTATCGGTGCGAAGATTCCGGTAATCCTATGAATATACCGTTAGTAAAATTCCGAACATCCGTTCGGCTTAAGGCGCAAGAAGAAGGTTCGGAGAAGGTTTCATTGTATGAAATATTGTCTTCGGGAGTCAGAAAACCGCTTTTGCGTTCTTTGCCTTTGCCGATTTTAGGTAAGTTCCCCTTTAACAAGGAAGATAAAGACTCGGCACTGACGTTAGCATACTTTTAAAACGATAAATATAGTTTTCCTAATTAATAATTAAATCTTAATTTGCTTATGGGAACAATGAAAACACCCGGCGTTTATATTGTAGAGAAAAACGCATTCCCTAACTCGGCAGTAGAAGTCGCTACCGCAGTACCTGCCTTTATTGGCTACACAGAGATGGCCGTGAATGGTAATGTCTCTTTGCTCAACAAACCTTTCCGCATTACGTCTATGGCGGAATATCATGCTTATTTTGGAGGAGCTCCGACTCCTATGTTTGCTTTGCCGGATGCAGCAGAAGGTGAAGAACCTACTTTGATCTGCGGAGAAAAGAAGGTGATGGTTAAACAGACCAGCGTACCTTTTACGCTTTACTACCAGATGCTGATGTTCTTTGCCAATGGGGGTGGTCCGTGTTATATCGTTTCTGTAGGCGACTATAAAGCTGAAGAACTGAGTGCGGATGCTTTTAAGGCAGGTGTTGAGACGCTTCTGAAAGAGCAGGAACCCACGATGGTGCTATGTCCCGAAGCCGTAGGTATTAAGGATAAGGATTTGTGCTACAGTGTTCAGACTGCTATGCTGAGTCATTGCGGCTACAAGATGCGCAATCGAGTGAGCATTCTCGATGTGTTTGATGGCTATAAAGACAGACGTGACCCTTCCGGTGACGTAGTGAATGAATTTCGTGAAAAGATAGGCAGTTCGTTCCTTGATTTTGGGGCTGCTTATTATCCTTGGGTTAATACCTCCATTGTGCAGGATCGTGACCTTTCTTTCCTTAATTTCGATGCTGAATTGCTGAAAGCATTGCTGAATGAAGAATTGAAAAAACAACCTGAAGAAAAACAGCCGCTTATCCAGGAACAAATTGACCTGATAGGTACAGAACTGGATGCCGTTGGTCAAGATACATTGAACAAGACCCTTCTTCAGATTTCTCCGGTTTACAATGCTGCATTGAAAGAGATAAAGCGCATACTGAATCTTTTACCTCCTTCGGCTGCCATGGCGGGCATTTATACGATGGTGGACAATACCCGTGGTGTATGGAAAGCTCCTGCCAATGTATCTGTAAATTCGGTAATTTCTCCGGCAGTGAATATTACTCATGATGAGCAGGAAGACTTGAATGTGCCGTTGAGTGGTAAGGCTATCAATGCCATCCGTACTTTTGTAGGTGAAGGTATCAAGGTTTGGGGAGCCCGTACTTTAGACGGTAACTCTCTGGATTGGCGTTATATCAACGTGCGCCGCACCATGATTATGCTTGAAGAGTCTGTAAAGAACGCTGCCCGTGCATACGTGTTCGACCCGAACGTTGCAGGTACTTGGATTAACATCAAGAGTATGATCCAGAACTTCCTGAACGGAATTTGGAAACGTGGCGGTCTTGCAGGCGCTACACCCGATGACGCCTTTAGCGTACACGTGGGACTTGGTGATACGATGACTCCCGAAGATATTTTGGAAGGAATACTTCGTGTAACTGTATTGGTTGCCATCGTACGTCCGGCTGAGTTCATCGAGATCACTTTCCAGCAGCAGATGCAGAAGAGCTAAGGGAATTAAAAATAAAGAATTAAAAGTTAAGAAATTATGGCAGGAGAAAAACAAGATAACGTATGGCCGATGCCGGCGTTTTATTTTAAAGTAGAGATTGGCAGTTTGGGTGAAATCGCATTCAAGGAAGTTTCCGGTTTGGATGCCGAAGCGCAGATTATAGAATACCGTCATGGAAACAGTCCGCAGTTTTCAACGATCAAGATGCCGGGTATCAAGAAGTATAGCAATATACAATTAAAGAAAGGTGTCTTTGCAAAAGATAATAAGCTGTTCGACTGGTTCAACACGATCAAATTGAATACCATCCAGCGTGAAGCGGTAACTATCAGTCTGCTCGATGAAGAAGGAAACCCCACTATGGTATGGAAGTTGACTAATGCATGGCCTACAAAAGTGACCGGTGTCAGCTTGAAATCGGATGGTAATGAAGTTGCCATCGAACAGTTGGATATGGCTCATGAGGGATTGGTTATTGAGAATGCTTAACCTATTGGTGATAATTAGTGTATTAGTATTATGGAATTTGATTATATCATACCGCCCCCCGTATCATTTTATTTCCAAGTGGAATTTGTAGGTCCTTTGGACATCGGAGATATGGCTTTTTCAGAAGTTTCCGGTTTGACAATGGAGCTTGAAACACAAGAAATAGATATGGGAGGGGGGAATAAAAGAGTTGTTCCTGTACGTCAGAAGCATGGCAACTTAGTCTGTAAGCGTCCTTTACATGAGGTGTTTATGAGCGATTTGTCTTCATGGGTTAATAAGACCATGAGGGGTGGAGTGGACTCTGAGATTGTTACATGCGATTTGGTGGTGAAGTTGCTTGATGCTGACGGATTTCCTCAATGTGCATGGTATATAAAGAGTGCCTATCCCGTGAAATGGGACATTGCCGGATTCGACTCCAAGAAGAATGAAGTGGCTTTGGAAACCATTGAATTTGCGTATGATACGAATAGACGAATAATGTAGATATGCCAATTGTCATAAAAGAAGTAATGGTAAAGACCACTGTGGAGCGTAAAACCCTACAGTGGTCGCAACCTTCCGAAGACGCTCTGAGGGTTTTGAAGCAAGAGATACTCGCTGAACTGGGCGATAACACCCGGGTGCAGCATACGAGGAAAAATAAGAAAGACAGATAAAATGCACTGTGACTTATGGCGGGACTGAAAAAACTGGAAATAATAGCCTACGAAGACAAGAACTTTTCGTCAAAGACCGGGAACACCTTTACCGTAATGGTGAACCCCGGTAACTATGACGAAAACAAGCAAATAGAGTATGACGAGAAAAAGGCTATGGATGGAGGCAATATGCCTGCTTATAAGGGTTATAAAGATGAAGGCCTTAAGTTTGAATTTACTCTTGATACCACCGGAGTATTGATCGACTGGATGAATATTCCGAGCAATGACGAACTGAAACCGTTATCTGCAACGATAAAAAAGCTTGAAACTACGGTTTATACGTATGTAGGAGATGCGCACGAACCTCCTTACCTGAGTGTAGCGTGGGGAACACTGAACTATAAAGGGCGTTTGAAAAGCATGAATATCAATTATCAGCTTTTCGATACCGAAGGCGAGCCTTTGCGGGCTAAGATCACGCTGAATATGCTGAAGTATGTGGATGAGGCTACGCAAAACAGGCTGAAAAATAAAAGTTCCCCCGATCTTTCCCATTTAGTTACGGTGAAAGACGGTGATACTTTGCCGGCTCTTTGCCAGCGGATATACAAAAATGCGGCTTACTGTGCGGAAGTGGCGCGTGTAAACGGATTGACAGGTTTTCGTTATCTCACTCCGGGTATACAATTACTATTTCCACCATTGTCTAATAGTTGAGGTGACAAGTTCTCAGTAAACAAGTTGACAAGGAGCTGCGCTGTATTTGTGTTATCTCTCCGCATGGTCCTTGTTTCCTTGTCAACTCGTCTCCTTGTTAACAAATTTAATATAAGAATAAGATGGCAGATTCTCCGAATTCGAATATGGGGCGATTGGTAACTTTCGCTGTTTATAGTAATGGAAAAAAAGTAAGTGATAGTTATCAGTTTCGCTCGATAGAGGTACATCGGGAAATAAATCGCATAGGGAGTGCTTTTTTGAAGGTGATTGCGGGAGATATGCCTCATGCAAATGTACCGGAAAGCGAGTCGAACGATTTTAAACCCGGTCAGCAGATTAAGATAGAGCTGGGATATGAATCGACCGACCGACAAGTCTTTGAGGGTATCGTCGTATCTCAAAAGATCTCGATTCCCGGCAATGAAAATACTTCGCCCGTATTGGTGGTCGAGTGCAGGGACGAGGCGATAAAAGCCACGGTTGCCCGAAAGAACAGAGTGTTCGAAGATAAAAAGGATAATGAAGCAGTGTCTGCCGCTTTGGGCGATTGCGGACTATCCGTCAGCATGGACGATACCAAGATAGTACATACCAAATTGGTACAATATTACTGTACGGATTGGGATTTTGCTTTGTCGCGTGCCGATGTATATGGCATGCTGGTTACGACGGATGGAGCCAAAGTTACGATTCAGAAACCTAAAGCCGGGGCGGGTCCCGTACTTACGGTGAAATATGGAACAGACTTGCTTTCGTTTGATGGTGAAGTATATGCCGAAGACCAGTTCACTACGGTAGAAAGTGTGGGATGGAATCCTGTGGACCAGAAGGCTGTTTCTGCAAGTTCTTCTCCGGCTTCCCTCAACAGTCAGGGTAATCTGACTCCGGGAAACTTATCGTCGGCGGCAGGCACCGATACAGTGACTTTGCAAACAGACTCTTTGTGGGATGCAGGCGTGTTGAAAGAATGGGCGGATTCTACTTTGTTGAAGACGGGGTTGTCACGTTTCAGAGGCTCGTTCTCTTTCTGTGGAAATGCCGCCGCTGTGCCGGGATGTATCATTGAGCTGCAAGGCTTGGGAGCCCGCTTCAACGGAAATGCATTTGCCGGCGCGGTAACCCACCGGGTGGCAGATGGATCATGGATTACGGAAGTGGAGATGGGAATTTCGCCAATGAATATCACCCAGCAACCGGATGTGGTAGCTCCCCCGGCTTCCGGATTATATCCGGGAATTGAAGGGCTTCATATAGGTATTGTAGAGGCTTTAGCCGGAGATCCTGATTCCGGTAGTCGCATTAAGGTTCAGATTCCATTGTTGAATACGAAGCCGGATACAGTTTGGGCACGTCTTTCGCAGTTTGCAGCCTCAAATGGGGTGGGCAGTTTTTTCATTCCTTCGGTGGGCGATGAGGTGATTCTCGGGTTTGTGAATAATGATCCTAACAATGCCATTATACTTGGATGCCTTTATAGTGCGAAGCATGTCCCTCCCTACGAGATAACGGATGATAATTATAAGCGTGCTTTCATCTCGCCGCAAAAGTTGAAAATAGAGTTAGACGATGAAAAGAAGGTTATTACAATAATTACTCCCGGTAAAAATTCGGTTGTGATTGATGATGACAGTAAAACCATCACCTTGAAAGACCAGAACAAGAATGAGATTGTGATGGGAGAAAAAGGTATTCAGCTTACTTCTGATAAAGATATAACGCTGAAAGCCAAGGGAAACATCTCTATGGAAGCCAAAGGAAAAGTGGGAATAAAAGCCACTCAAGATGCTGCAGTTGAAGGGATGAATGTGACGGTAAAGGCACAAAGCTCTCTGAAACTTTCAGGCAGTGCTACCGCCGAACTTTCCGCTTCCGGACAAACTACGGTGAAAGGTGCAATGGTGATGATAAATTGAGAAGCAAGTAATTAATTAATAATATAATAAAGAAATATATGCCTCCAGCAGCAAGACTGACAGATATGCATACTTGTCCCATGCAAACGCCTGCATGGCCGAGCCCGATACCCCACGTGGGTGGCCCTATTATAGGGCCGGGTGCACCCACTGTAATGATTGGCAAATTGCCGGCCGCGGTGATGGGTGATAATTGTGTTTGCGTAGGTCCTCCCGATTCAATAATCAAAGGATCTGCCACAGTGATGATTTGTGGTAAACCTGCCGCCCGCATGGGCGATACAACAGCGCATGGCGGTTCCATTGTAGCCGGTTGCCCGACCGTTCAAATAGGAGGATAGTGAGATGGATGAAGAAAAAGACAATTCTTTTTTAGGTCGTGGATGGTCATTCCCACCCGAATTCGGAGGTGGAGTAAACCCCACTGTGATGGTAGAAAAGGAAGAAGATATCAGGCAAAGTCTGCGGGTAATCCTTTCTACCCGCATTGGCGAGCGGATTATGCGTCCGGATTTTGGCATCGACTTGCATAACATGGTCTATCATAATATGGACTTGACAGCACGTACGCAACTTCGTGCCGCCATTGAAAAGGCGATACTTTATTGGGAACCGCGTATCATACTGACTAATGTGACGTTTGATATGAGTGAAGATAGAAACGGAGTATTATATATTTTACTGGAATATACCATACGTCAGACTAATGCACGTGCCAATATGGTGTATCCATTCTATTATGAGGAACATTTCTGAGTTGGACGGATTGAGCAGGGAGAGGCGACTACAGAGAGCTTTGGCGCCTGTAACCTTGTCGGTACTGGAAGAACGTTTTCCGGTATTGCTCGCACGTGCGCTCAGTCAGTCCGATTTTTCCTCTATTTATAAATTCCAGTCGCTTGTGGTGCTGCTCGAAATAGAATTATTCGATACGGATGCGGCTGAGAAAACTTTTATGCAGTATTCCACAGCGGAGGAGTTTGTTCCGGTGGTTTACGAACTGACATCGCAGATGGATGATTGGTGCAGAAGGCTGGAATATGCCTGCTTGTCCGGAAAGCCTATCACTCTTCTGAAAGATTTATCCGGTCAGATAGCCACCAATATCAGCCCAATGTTTAGTACTTTTTATAAACAGCATGGCAACTATCCGGGCGAACCTCCCAGGCAGCTATGGTTGATTGCCGGAAAAAAGAATCGGGAGGAAAACAGGACGGACGATTTCTCCCGTCGGTTTTATTTGCTGTTGTTGGCTTCAGTCCGTTTGCTACAATCCAAATGTGAATTGTATCGGGAGGAGATTTATGCTTCCGGCAAGATGGATCCTTCTTTGGCTCTTTTGGTTGCTTTTCTGCATAATTACAAAGATATTGCGGGAGATTTCAATACCCGCTGGCGGACACTCCCGATGTTCTATCTGAACGAGATATTGAAAGCTGTCAGGAAGAAGCAATTTGACGGCATTACCTGGCTGACTTTTGAAAGCACACCTGTAGGAGCAGGCATCGTTCTGCATCGAGATACTTATTTGAAGGCGGATAAAGATAAACTGGCTTTGGGATATAAACTGTTGTCCGACGTCAGGCTGACGCAAATGTCGCTAGCCGGAATGACAGTAGTGGTGGTTGAAAAGAATAAGGAACGCTATCCGGAGGCGGCATTGGGATATGTCACTGCCGTGAAGCAGAGGATGGTGGCGGATAAGGCTTACTCTTCTGTTCCGATAGGATTTTGTCTGCATTCGGCTATGTTGTTGCTGGGTGAGGGAAAACGTGAGGTAGATGTGATGCTTGTTTTGACGACTGATTCATTGGAGGTAATGAATCATACCATTGAACAAGTTGCCCTGATACAGGAAATAAGCCGGGATGAAGCTTTGTTTAAGGTGCTTCACGATGCTTTTCACCTTTGGGTGAGTACAGCGGACGGATGGCAGGCTGTAGAAAATTTCTATATTCGTTTTGAGGAGGATGAAGGTCTCAGACTGGTCTTCAGGTTGGATGAAGATTTTCCGTCAATTCTCCCTTTAGAAGGGGAACAGGAGCCTTCCTTCCGTTTGCTAGTGAACTCTACGGCTTGGTTATTTCCCTATTCGTGGGCACGTACCATGCTTATAAGGTCTGTACGAATCAAGGTATCGGTTCAAGGAATCCGTCACTTTGAGGTGCATAATGATTTGGGTAATATAGATATTCATCAAGCTTTTTCTCCTTTCGGAACTGCGGGGGAAAAGGGAGCCTGGTTTGCCTTCGGTTGTTACGAAATGGCTTGTAAGCCGGTGAAAGCAGTTGACTTCACTTTTAACTGGCAGCATTTGCCTACTTGTAATGGAGGGCTGGAGGAGTATTACCGGAGCTATAATAAAGGCATAGATAACCGTTCGTTTAAAGGGCGAATGGACCAACTTCGCAGCAGGGGATGGAAACCATTGCCGGATTCTGACTTGTTTTGTCTGTTCCGTACATCTTCAGAGCCCGTGCCACAGAAGGATGAGCCGCTGACCGAGCATGTCAGCATGCACTTCTCTGTTTCGGAAAACTCTGTTTTGCCTTTGGGGATGGCCGATAGATTTCATTTGTCGAATGTACGTTCCGGTTTCTATCGTTTGGTGCTGACCGAACCCGACATGGGATTCGGGCAGCATGAATATCATCGCCTGTTTGCAGAAACCATGATGTATAACAGCCGTGCAAGGAAAAAGAAGCCTTTGCCCGAAGCGCCGTTGTCCTTGTTGATGGATACTCCCCAGTTGGG
Organism: Bacteroidota bacterium; assembly: GCA_023458215.1. The sequence goes on along the minus strand of JAEXAJ010000204.1, from coordinate 25,838 downwards.
ATATGTGGCCGAAGATGAGTGCTTTTTCAATGTGGGAAACGCCTCCGATATTCGCTTTTCACATATCCGCCCTTTGTCGGACCGGAATAGTTCATTGCCCGACAATAGCCATCCGATAGCCATGTTGGACGGACCGGAGGATGAAGGTAGCTTGTTGATAGGCATAAAGGGAGCTATCGGTGAAAATCTGATACGGATGTATTTGGATATGGAGTTATTGCAGCGGGAGATAGACCATGATTTTCTGCCTCGGACAGATTGGTTCTATCGGGATGCTTCGCACTGGGTGCAGATGGATGTGGTCAATGTGCTGCGTGACGATACAGGCGGACTGATGCATAGCGGGGCGGTTATACTACAGTTACCTTTCTGCATAACCCCGGAAATGACCGATTCGGAAGGAATATTTTGGCTTTGTGTGGCTGTACATTCGCATTTGGATAATTGTTCTACCGTGCGGTCTATTTATTTGAATGTGGCGGAAGCAAAACCGGAAATGTCTGAAGAGGCTAAATTGTCCGTTCCGGGGCTGGTGGGATATAAGAGGATAGCTCCGCTTGTCGGAACCCGTTCGGAAGAGGATGTGGCAGAGGTGCGTACCCGCATCAGTGAACGTGTGGCACACCGCAATCGCCTATTGCTTGCCGATGAGTACGAACAAATGGTGTTGCAGGAGTTTCCCGAAATAGCGAAAATAAAGTGTTTCCCGGGTATGGATGCCAAACGGCAAAATAGAAGTTCCCTGGTTACATTGGCGGCAGTACATTCGCGTAGCGGAGATGCCTATCCATTGTGTACGGACGAATTGCTGTGCAGGATGGAAGAATGTCTTCGCCAATATACCTCTCCTTTTGTCAAGGTAGATGTCATTAATCCCGTTTATGAAGAGGTAACCGTCTTTTGCGGAATCAGTTTGAAAGGGGGTGAAGCAGCGGGCACGACTATACAAGAAGTTCACGAAGGGTTGAGGGATTGCATAGCCCCCTGGAATAAGGTAGGAGAGACACCCGTGTTTGGTTATTCGTTTTCCATGCGCGATTTGCAAAGCCGGATTAAAGAAAGCAAAGGAGTCAGCACTATACATGGAATAAAGTTGTTGCAGGTTGTCATTAGGGATGAAGAGAAATATGACCTCCGGGAATATATTTCGACTGATGGAGAAGAGCGAGTTATTGCTCCTTCTGTGCCTTGGGCAATACTGGTGCCTGCCTCCCGGCACTATGTAAAGCTTGTTTCGGAAGGCGAATGGCGCAGAGAAATAGAGATCGGTGATTTTGAAATAGATAATACGTTTGTGATAAAATAGCGGATATGGCAAAAACGAATCGCAGAACCTTAAAGGAGTATTTCGGCAAAGGGAAAAAGCCCGACAGCGGACAATTTGCCGATTTGATAGACTCGATGCTGAACATCGTGGACGACGGCTTCAACAAGTCGGCAGAGAGAGGTTTGCAACTTTCTCCGCTAGACGATGAAGGGGTGGTCATGGAGGTTCGCCGGAATATACTGGATAATGAGCCGGCATGGATCGTGGCATTGGGCAAAGGTGGCGAACTGAATATACATCGTGGTTTGGATGAAGAGCCTTTGGTAACTCTCTCACAGGATGGTAAGATTATATTGGGTGCAAAAGATAAAGTTGAACTTGAAATAAACGGTACCGTCCATGCCGACAGCTTTACCGGAAATTATTTGAAAGGACAAGTTCCGGCGAATGGACAGTGGCAGAATATTGGTGAACTGGAATATGGTTGTTTGGGCTATCAGATTGAAGCGGCTTGCGGACTGAAAGGCAAAGGACGCTATGCACTGGCAGAGGCGGTAGCCATACATTGTTTCGGCAAGCATCCTAGTATTCGTTCCGGGCACTCTTGGTTTGGCAGCCGTTTCAACAGAATACAATTCCGTTGGTATAGCGAAGGTTTGAATTGCCGGTTGCAGGTGCGCACCCGTTCGGATTATGGGGAAGATGTATGGGTGCATTATTGCATCAAGCGAATGTTTGACATGGATTTTGTATCTCGATAAATAAGTAAAGAAGATATATGAAAGAACACATTTCTATTCCGCGGAAAACTGAAGAGCAGGATCTTTATTCCCGGTTTCAGGAGAAGGCACTGAAAAATATTCAGCGCATTGCGGGTAAGGTGTGGACTGATTATAACCTCCATGATCCGGGAGTCACCCTGCTTGACGAGTTGAATTATGTGCTGGTGGAAACCGATTACCGCATGGGTTTTGCCATACCCGATTATCTGACTCTCCCCCAAAAGGAATTTACTCCGCGAGAACATGCTTTGTTTGCCCCTTCTGAAATTTTTCCTGTTAATCCGGTCACGCTAACAGATTACCGTAAGCTATTCATCTCGAATATCGATGATTTATCGGATGTACGAGTGATTGTGCATTCGGAATCGGGGACATACGATTTTGTGTTGGACGTATGGCCCGATACCTCTGATGTAAGGCGGAAACGGATTCTGAAAGAAGTCTTCAATCTATATCATGCTCACCGTAATCTGTGCGAAGATGTCGACACTATACGTTTCTTGGAATACGATATTCTTCAGATATGCGCGGAGATAGAAATTGATGATACAATGGATTCCAACCTGCTGACGGCACGAATCTTTTTTGAGATTCAAGAGTTTCTACGGGCCGGTGTACGATTTCGCAGGGTCGATGAATTGCTGGCAGAAGGTTGGACACCGGATGAAATACTGGAAGGACCCGAACAGGGGCGTATGGTGGTGGATGATGCTTCGTTGTGTACCGATTGGGAAGAATATGACGTAGCCTGGCTGTATCAGCGGCTTCGCGGTTTGCCGGGAATCAGCCGTATTTCCTCCTTTTATTTTAAGGAAGACGGTAATGTGTTGCATGGTAATCTGAGAAGGAAAAGCATCTTTCAAGGTTATGCTTTAGCTGAGATGGGATATAGGAAACATGAAATATCGTTGACTCGTAGAGGAAGATCCGTCCTCATTCTTTGGGATGCTGTTCAGTTACATTTCGGCTCTATGCGCGCAGCCCTGTATGGGGCTCAGAATCGGACTACGGACAAGGAAGTGCTGGATGCCGTACCTACGGGAACACACCGGGATGTGTTTGCTCATTACTCTTTGCGTAATGATCTGCCCGGATGCTATCGTGAAAATATCAACGAGCAAGCCGGCGCGTATCTGGATATCTTCGATCGATTGACCGAGAACGCTTTGGCTGAACTAAAGTCGCTTCCATATTGGATGAAACCTGACGAGACAGGCTTATCCGCAAAAAAGGAGCAATGGATAGATGTACTTGAGGGTATTTACGGAGAAGATAGTAATCTGCCTTTTCTCTGGAAATATGAAGAAGAACTGGAACGCCGCAAGCGCAGGGTTTCTTTTTTACAGCATATTCCATTGTGGGGATTGAATAGAGGCAGAGGCATGAATTTGCTCGACACTGCCCAACAAGATGAGGCGGGTATAGAAACCTACTTCAAAAGAATACTCAATATTGAGAAATACCAGATGGAATTTTTTCTTTTAGAATATCGCTTTTTAGAATATGAAAATGGCGGGTTTGCCGTAACTGAAGCGGATGTTTTTCGGATGGCGATAGTACTGGCCGTAGATGAGAAATGGTTGTTGGATGGTGATTTTAGACATGGATGCGGAGAACTTTTGACCAAACGGTTGCCCGCTCATATTCAGATGACTTTGTTCTGGCAGAGAAGGGGACAGATAGCTTCGTTCCGTTCTAATTATCTTTTTTGGAAATATTCTCTTTCTACCCAACGGAAATATGGGCTGGAAGAGTTGTGTGGTAAGTTAAAAAAGGATTTGGAAGATGATAACAATTGGTACAGTAAAATTTGATTTTAAAGCGGATAATGAGCCCTTCGCCCGGAAATTGAACGGGGGATGGGATGCTTTTTTCCATACTTTTTTTGAAGAAGTGGTTGAAGAGGTTTTGTCTACATACGATCAACTGGACCGTACCATTACAATAGATGCTTTACCCATTGATTTGGGGAATATTGAGGAAGAACAATTCTATAAACAGTTTTCTGACCGCCTTCGCGAAGCGCTGCGAAAATATTGTGTAGAGAAGATCGGGAAACAACCAATATCGGATAGCGGCAGTGAAGGAGTACGAATCATTTCCATTGGAAGAAATGCATTTGAGATACTCACTTTTTTCTTATTGCACGGCTACTTCCCTTTCGAAACTGACAAGGCATATACAGATTTAAATTTTCTGTTGAAGAAAGTCATTGATGAAGAAGCCTATCGTTTCAGGGAGTTTCTTAACTCATACGGGCATTACGATTTCCTATGCAGTAGGTTGGTGTATCAGTTCGGTGACGAGCAACTGGAACAGATTGTTCGTGTAGTACAGCCGTCCGAAAGTATATTCGTCAACCTGTATGTAAGGGTGCAGATTCATACTTACGATTCCTTGAAACGATCGGATATAACGAAAAACGAATATCGTGATGTGGTATGGACACTGGTACTGGCCTATCTCTTTGCCGAGAGCGGAGGATATTTCAGTCGTAAACAGATCATTCTACATACGCTTCGGGGAGTGGCGGCACATTTGAATTATTCTTTGGCAGAGATCACCCGTTTGCTTACCGAGGGCATTCAGGAACTTGAAAGCACTGTTGTGCAATTGCCTGAGTTATGGAGCATATTGAAAGAAATTAGACAAAATATGCAGGCGGAAATATGGGCTTTGGATGGTGATTATCATGTTTGCCTTATGCGCGAAATCGTTTCTGTCTTGCGTTTTGGAGTAGCCAAGAAGGAAGCGGAAAATATATTGTCTCGCGAACACATATCCGGTATTCTTTCCGATGCGACCTACTGCCGGAAGTTGTTGCAACAATTGCAAGAGAAGGAAATTCATCAGTTGGTGAAAGTGATTATTTCTCAAGAAAATGATTTTGTTATATCATACGCCTGCTTGCTTGATAAGCATAAAGATGCCGGAACATTTTCAGGAAAAGCGGGCAATGAATTTCGTTTACTGAAGTGGGAGTTTATTTTTGCGGTATTATTTTCTATGCCGGTTTCTGCATTTAGTCGAAGGCAGTTTGTGTATTCTGTGCTCCAATATTTGGCAGCACATTATAATCTTTCGATTGCAGATTTGATTCATTGGCTATATGTTGATAAAGAACTGAATTTGTTATTCCAGTCTTCGGGCATAATGCTTATTTTACTAGAGTTGAAGCAGATGTTTGCGCCCGAAGAGGAGAAAGAGACGGATGAGAATCGTTCCGTAGAGGAGTGGACTCTGTTTTTGCAAACTCCGTTGTCGATAAGGAAATTTGTGGAGGCACATGCCGAGCAGCAGATTGGCTCTTTGATAGTCCGCTTGTTTCCGGATCAAGGCAAGTTTATAGTCGGCTATGCTGCTTTGCTCGAAAAAGGATATGCTTCGGGAATGCTACAAGGCAAAGCGGGAGGAGAATTTCGTTCGATGAAGTGGGAGTTTATATTTTCCTGTTTCTCTATTGACCGCATGTTGGTGTTCCATCAGAAGTACTTTGTATATTCCGTCCTGCAACGTATAGCTGCCCATTATAATCAGGAGGCCACTACATTGATTGGTTACTTCTTGCATGAACTCACGGCTCTGTTATCGCAACATCAGTTTGTGCAGTTGGGAGATATCTTGAAAGAGCTTTATGAAGAACATCTTTTGCCTATGGCTGATGCAATAGCGGTCCGCTCTAAATCAGATAAGGAATTGGAGGCTTGGGCTGTTTATTTGTATGGTACAGATGTGGTATTATCCGGAGCGGGTGAATCCTATATGGAGAAATGGCTTGTCTTTTTTCTGAATGAAAAGAATGGGCTTTTTAAGACACTGTGGAAATCCGGCCGACTCAATCAAACTCTATTATTGAAGTTAGTGAACCGGAATATTGCTTTGCGCAGTCTTTGGTTTCATCGCATTGGAGATACCCGTTTACTTGCTATTTATCGTCATTGGTTTTCAGTATATGCAGCATTACGTTCCCGCTTCCGGGAGTATGTTTTCTTGGAATCGTTGGGCGAGTATCTGTCTGTTTGGATGGTGGAACTTACTGCAAGCAAGTATGCCGCATGGTCAGAAACGGAGCTTGTCCGTTTTCTGGCAGGACGCGTCCGGCAAAGTATTCCGCCCGGATATACCCTGTTGCTGGAAGAAATGCTTGGCGAGAAAGATAAAAATAAGAATGTAACAGAGATAATAAATCAAATTAATGAACTAAATGAGAAAGGAACAAGTATGGAAAAAGTAATCATTAACAATGCAGGAATGTTATTGTTGCAGTTTTTTATTCCCCGTATGTGTCGTATGGCAGACTATTTGGGAGAGGATGCCAGACACTTTAAAGACGAAAATAGTAAGATACGTGCTATCTTCTTGTTGCAATATCTGGTATATGGTGAGGAAAAGGAATATTCCGAAGAAGAACTATATTTGAATAAGATATTGGTAGGACTAAATGAAAGTACACCGCTTCCTCGGAGTTGCAAATTGAATAAGGAGGAGATAAGAGTCGTTGAAGACATGGTAGCTATGGTGAAGAGAATGTGGGATAAAGTGAGACATACCAGTGACATCGCTCTCCGTCAGGCATTTTTCCAGAGAGAAGGAGCTGTTACCTGTGAAACGAATCAGGGAATGTCAAGATGGATTATTGAAGTGCAGGAAAAACCGTATGATGTTCTGATAGACTCACTTCCCTGGTCGTATGCTATGTATAGATATCCTTGGAGGGATGAGATAATAGAAGTTAGATGGAGGAAATAACTATGAATACAGAAAAAATGAACATGGACGTTGCCCCGACACGGGTGCGGCAATCCAAGCAGACTGATGGAAGCATGCAGTTGGCCGATAATCGCGAACTTTCTGCAGCGCAAGCCAAGATGGCAGGCATTGTGCAACGTGCAGACGATGAAGACGATTTGTTGCAAGGAAAATTTGTAGCCCAGCGCGATGAAGATGAGGACGACTTGCTGCAAGGCAAGTTTGAGCAATCAGTTCAGCGTAAGTCAGAGAACAATACAGGTATTCCTGATGCTGTGAAACAGCGTATGGAAGAGTCTTTCAATACTGATTTTTCCGGTGTGCGTGTTCATCCCGATTCTGCTGCTGCCCCCGAGGTAGGCGCATTGGCATATACACAGGGTACTGACATACACTTTGCTCCGGGGCAGTTCAAACCCGATACTTCTGCCGGTCAGCAGTTGCTTGGGCATGAACTGGCGCATGTGGTTCAGCAGTCCGAAGGACGTGTTCAGCCCACTACGGAGATTGGTGGAATGCCGGTCAACGACAATGAAGGACTGGAGCATGAAGCAGACGTGTTAGGAGCCAAAGCTGCAAGATAACATGTCATGAAAGAACTGACCGAGTGGTTTCAACAAGTGCTGGACACTGCTATCCGGCTTTACTTCAAGCAAGAGAGTGAAATAACTTCTTTGCTTGAAGTAGAGCCTCCGCATAGTCTATGGTGGGAGCGAATGACCGGTATACCCGATGAGCAAATTTCTTTTGACGAGAAAGTCGTTATCATGCTTGCGCTGATGCCCCATCTTTATCCGCAAGCGCTGGATATCTTCTTTGTCAACAATAAGAATTTTGACCGTCCTTATACGGAATTCGGAGGTTGGAAAGGGCTTTCGCATGGAGGATTCCTGCCTACGGGCGAAACTGTAGCTTTTATGCTTGCAGGTGAAGATACGGATCTGCGTTCTTCGGTTGTTAGTCTGTTTGCGAAAGAACATTGGTTTTATACCCGGAATCTACTGCGATTGGAAGGCGGAGGAGAAGGAGAGCCATTTCTTAGCGGGCAGCTCCGGGCATCGGATGAACTGTTGAGCAAAGTTCTTCACGGCAAGGAGTATAAACCTGATTATAGCACCGGATTTCCGGCCAAGCGGATAATAACCCCACTTAACTGGAACGATATGGTTTTGGATTATCGGGTAGCGGAACAACTGGAAGAAATCAATACCTGGATTACCGGCTCTGAAACGATAATGGAAGAATGGGGGCTGAAGCGCATCCTCAAACCAGGTTACCGCACTTTGTTTTACGGACCTCCGGGGACTGGAAAAACACTTGCCGCCACTTTATTGGGAAAGCGGAATGAAATGGATGTTTATCGGGTGGATCTCTCAATGATTGTTTCCAAGTATATCGGTGAGACGGAGAAGAACCTTGCACGTATTTTCGATATGGCTGAAAACCGTCGTTGGATTCTTTTCTTTGATGAGGCTGATGCTTTGTTTGGCAAGCGTACCTCCACTCAGACTTCCAATGACCGGCACGCCAATCAAGAAGTGGCTTATTTATTGCAGCGCATAGAAGACTTTCCGGGCATGGTCATCTTGGCAACGAATTTGCGTAGCAATATCGATGAAGCTTTTTCACGGCGCTTCCAGTCTCTCGTTTATTTCCCTATACCGGACGAGGAAACTCGATGCAAACTGTGGGAGAGTATGTTGCCTGGGACTTGGTTATCCAATCGCGAAGACTGTATACGTAAAATTGCAGAGTATGAACTTTCGGGTGGAGCCATGACCAATGTAATTCGGAGTTGTGCACTTCACTTGATGGCTTTTAATACTTCTTTACTTGAAGAAACGATATTGATTCATGCCATCCGTAGTGAACAAGCCAAAGAAGGTATCAGATAAAATACTAACTACTAATATGAATTTGAAATGAAAAGGGTGTTGACGATAATCATTTTATTTTTTTGTATCATGGATATTTCGCTTTGGGCACAAGATACATTTACGGAGACTTATCAACGTTTTCGCCCCTATCATTATCAGACTCCACGAGCTTGGAACCGCATTCGTCGCGAAGTGGCAACTCATGGAAAAGAGAAGTGGCCTTTTGTAGAGACAGGGCGGATGGAGATGACTTTGGCAGGAGGTTGGAAAGGCTTGATACCTTCTCCCGTACCCGGCAATACCCATTTCTTTAAGGAAGTGGATGACATGGGAAGGATATTCAACCTGATGCTTACACCGGACGCTTACGGATATGTGATTTATCCTTTTAAGTTGGAACAACAATTCAAACTTTCTGAAAGCGAACAGCTTTCTCCCCGCATTTTGGCAAAGGGATTCATGAATACACTTGTTACGGATGTCTCTTATGAAACGACACAGAAACTGGACGATATCATTTATGTGCCCGATACTACCGGGACGGAAGAAACGACCCCTCCTGAAGTTTATGATGAAAAGGGTACAATGGGGTGGCTAAAAGATGCCGAGTACTACGACCTTTATAATGTGAAAAATTTCTATTGTTATTTTGATAATCGCTCGAATGCTGTACATGGACATTATAAATACGTCACTGATACCACCCGCTATTATTCAAAGGAAGTTGAGACTCTGAAGGAACGTATTCTCCGGTGTGATTCACTTTATGCGATGATTCCCTATTGGATGACAGATGTGTATCTGGGATTACCGCTCTCAGTAAGTTCCCGAATCAAGCGTTATGGCTATTTAGGATATGTCATCAATCCTGTAAGTGGAACGCCGGAAATCACTAACAACTGGGCATCTCCCAATATAATGGATTTTTCTCCTTATAAAGATAAACCCTACGATTTGGTTGCTTATTGTGGTGATTCCCAGTCTACAAATCGGTTTTTGACTAACTCTGAAGCTTGTCGAAAATTTGTCTATTCTATCCTGAACTATCCGGGAGGAATGATAAACCGCGCTGACTTTGAATCTAAGCCCGAAGGGTTGAACCTTTATTTGCCGGCTTTCGATTTTAAGGAAAAACGCGCTTTGACACAACTTGTTAAATCATTAAGTTTGGTGATCGATAGTTTATGCGTGAACGATTCTGTTTATATCTACCGAGATGCCAAAAAGGTGAAAAATAAAGATTTAGGCTTCTTCCTTACCTTTTCTAAAAAGGCGGCGACAGAACATTCCGGCTTTATTTCCGGCCTTCAATGCTTTGTCGATTCGGTCTACTTTGCCGATTTTGATTCATTAGGTATATCGTCACGTATACTCTACAATGACGGTTCTATCGATACCAGCTCTGTTTTCACCCGCGTTTCCAATCCATTTTATTTATTTCGTATTCCTTATAAGACCATAGAGCCGGGAGTTAATAACGGTGATATTTGGCAATTGATGGATTCCGATTATGCATCCGGTCAATGGGGAGTATTCTTTTGCATCGACCTCTGCATTCTTTTTATGTTGCTTGCGCTTGTCGTAATGCGTTATATATCTGTTCCTTTTAACGTATATATAGAAAAATACTACACATTTGTTATTCTTCTGATGATAACGCTAACAATGGAGTTTGGTGTATTTTTCTTCTTTATGATAGAAGCTCTTTCGCCGCAAATTATTTACTTCGACTTAGAAACGGGGAATATGACTTACTTGGCACTTATAGCTTTGCCAATTGTACCTATTTTACTTTATTTTTTGATTCTAAAGTTAAATAAAAGAGAACCTTTACCATAAATTAAAACCTCACTCCATATATATTGGAACAAATTACGAGGAATTTGCTCTTTAAGAAAAATGACTGTTCCCGTTGATAGAGAGCGACGAAGGTTGCTTGCCACTCTTATTTGAATAACCGTTCTTTGGTACTGTATAATAACCAATAAACATTTAATAATTATGGCAGTAGTAGCTTATTTAAGAGTGAGTACGGAAAAACAATTTCTTGAAAATCAGCAAGAAGAGATTATTCGCTTTGCAGAGAAGAATGGCTTGAACATTGACAAATGGTACATGGAAACAGTAAGTGGTAAAGTGAGCACAAAAGAGCGCAAATTAGCCGGATTATTGGATCGAATGAAACCTGGAGATTGCCTGATTGTAACGGAAATTTCTCGGCTTAGTCGTACATTACTTGAGATTATGACCATTCTTAATTCTTGCATCAAGAAGGGGGTAGTGCTTTATAGTACTAAAGAAGGGTACGTATTTCAGAATGACATCAACAGCAAAGTACTGGGATTTGCTTTTGGTTTGATGGCTGAAATAGAGCGTAATCTGATTTCCATGCGCACTAAAGAAGCATTGGCACGGCGAAGGAATGAAGGGAAACATCTTGGACGTAAAAAAGGGGATATGCCAAAGATGAAAATATTGAAAGAACACAAAAGACAATTGGTTAGAGATCATGAGAGAGGTAAGTCTTGTGCAGCACTTGCCCGTCAGATGGGAGTTTCACGTACTACTATGTTCCGTCTGTTAAATCATTAACAAGTACACGACTAAACGAAGGTGTCAAAAGTCGGTTACTTTTTGACACTCTTCGTAAGTACATTTTTTATAAAACAGGTATTTCGGATTCTGCTTCTTTATGTTCTTTTACCCGTTTATGCAGATTCTTCAATTCGAAAGCCAGCATGATACGGAAGAATCCGATAATTAGGAAGGCAAATGATATCATGTATACAGCATAAATAGCTCCTACAGCCGGTTGCCACAGAATGATCAATGAGCAAATAATTGAGAGTATACCGAAAGCAATATACCATCCCCAATCTTTCGTTCCATATCTTTTTAAATCCATGGAATATCCGAAGGATGAAAATCCCCGAAACATCAGCCAGAACGCAATGATGAATGGAATCACTTCCATACTTAATAATGGATAGGCAATCAGGTAGAACCCAAGTATTAAATCGATGATGCCTCCTGTCAGATACCATCCCCAACTAGATACAGTCTTACGATTGCTTATTGCAAAAGAAATTTCCAGCAAACCGCTGAATAGCATGGATATACTGAACAAGATACTCAAAGCTGCGTATCCGTTGAATGGGGAGAACATCAAGCTAAGAGCCACTACTACATAAAGAATGCCAAGAATTAGTGAAATCCACCAATTTTTTACTTCTTGTTTTAGTTCGTCAAAAATAGTTTTCATGTGAATCTAAATTTTAAATGATTATTATATATTCGTTTGTGGAGTAACAATTCATCCAAGAAAAAGTTTTTGATGAACTTTTCCGACATCAGGTTTGTTATAGCTTTATAATAATTTGATAAAACTATGGCTACAACAAAATTTAAAGGTCAACCGGTTAAAATTATCGGTGAGTTTATAGAAGTGGGTAAAGCTGCCCCTGATTTCGAACTAGTGAAAACTGATTTGTCTTCGTTCTCTTTGAAGGAGTTGAATGGAAAGAATGTAATCTTGAATATCTTTCCAAGTTTAGATACTGGTGTTTGCGCTACTTCCGTACGTAAGTTTAACAAACTGGCGGCCGGATTGCCTGATACAGTAGTATTGGCTATTTCTAAGGATCTTCCTTTTGCACATGCCCGTTTTTGTACGACCGAAGGTATTGAAAATGTGATACCATTGTCAGACTTCCGTTTTTCTGATTTTGACGAAAACTATGGAGTACGTATGGCAGATGGACCTCTGAACGGACTATTGGCACGTGCAGTGGTAGTTATCGGAAAAGATGGAAAGATTGCTTATACAGAACTTGTTCCGGAAATTACACAAGAACCTGACTATGACAAAGCAATTGCTGCAGTAAAAAAATAAGATTGGATTTGGATAAGCGATAATGAAAAACGGTGTACAAGAAAGATATCTTGTACACCGTTTTTTTGTATATAAATGAATCAGTTGCTACTTTTTCTTCATTCCTTTATAAATAAGGAAACCTACTACCAATACCGCAATTCCTATAATGGCATAACCTATTTCATGGCTATATTCGGTTGCCAAGACATAGACATCATTGGTTGTTTTAATGTCTGTATATCGATAGATAAGGTAACCCAGCAAAGCAAGTATTGAGTTCCATATTCCGGCGCCTAGTGTAGTATAAAGCAGGAAAGGACCTAGTTTCATACCGGCAAGTCCTGCCGGAATACTGATAAGTTGACGTACCGCCGGAATAAGGCGACCGAAGAACGTCGAAGCCGCACCGTGTTTTCTAAAATATTCTTCGGCATGGTGTACTTTCGCTTCATCTATCAGGCACATGTGACCGAAACGGCTGTTGGCAAACTTGTAGACAATGGGACGTCCCAGCCATTTTGCCAAATAATAGTTCACTAATGCGCCAATGTCTGCGCCGATGGTTGCGAAAATGACAACGAGAAAGATATTCATACTTTCGTCCGCCATAGACTTCCATGCAGCCGGTGGTACAATTACTTCGGATGGAAAGGGTATAAACGAACTTTCGATAGCCATAAATAGTGTGACTACCCAATAGTTCAGATTCTCTAATACCCATTTGATGAGTTCAGCAGATGATTCCATTTTCTAATTTGTGGTTTACTTGAATGTTATTTTAATGATTCAAAAATATTTTTCATTGCTTTGGCCAAATCTTTCTGGTCTTCATCCAGTAACATCTGCTGCATTTTCTCTAATTCTTCCAGATTAAACGGACGTTCGCAAAGCTGGTTGTATTTGATGAAGTTTTCTTTGTCTCTAAGTAACATGTAGAGCGATGTCAGCTTTTCATTAATACCATCGAAGTCCGGTTCCATTTCTTTGACGTGCTCAAAAGCCAGTTTGGCATAACTTAATTGCCCTATTTCCATGCTACTCATACCTATTTCATGCCAGGTATCGGCGTATGGAGCTATTTCTAATGCTTTTGCCCATTTCTTGACTCCCTTTTCATAGTCGTCATCTTCCATGTAAATGCGTCCCTCAATCAGGTATGCATCCACCTCATCGGGATCTAGATCTCTGGCTTTCTTGCAATATTGATGAGCTTTGCGCTTCTTTCCCATTTTGTGAAGGCAGAGTGCAGCGTTGGCATAGAGAGCAGGCAATGTTAGCGAATCGTCATCTTCTTGATCGGCTATCGCTTGTTCCAGATGGGTCAATGCACCTTCCCATTCGCCCTTTGACACTTTGTTGAGTCCGATAAAAGTATGTATGAAGCTAGGAGCGATAGCATCAAGCTTTTCTGCTTGCTTATAATTCTCATAAGCGCTCTCTTCGTTGCCTATTTGGAAATAAGAATGACCTCTCATGATGTATGCATCAGCAAATTCATCATCGGCAACGATGGCATAGTCGCAGGCTTCAATGGTTTTGTCGAACATTTGTTGGTCGAAGTAGCAACGAGCCAAACCGAACCAATAAGACGCCGAATAAGGATTCTTGTCAATCAGTTTGTTGTAGAACATGGAAGCTTCTTCGTACTTGCCTTGGGCATAATAGCAATCACCGGTAACGGCAAGGAAGGCTTCTTCCTCACCATTTTGTTCCAGTCCGCGTGCCAGCCATGGCAATGCTCTTTCGGGAGCTCCTGTGTCGATATATAAATAAGCTACATCGACAATATTCGCCAAGTCTTCTTTATCTTCGATGGTGTCAAGTAATTGTTCGGCATCATCGTATCTGCCTTCACCAACCAGAAAATTAGCCTTCAATACTTTTACTTCGGAGGAGTTCTCGCTTATTTGTTCAATGATTTGTTTGGCTTTCTCTCTCTCCTGAATATCCAAAAACAAGTATGCTTGTTCAACTAACAATGCAATGCTTTCGGGGTGTATCTTTAAACCGTATTCCACTACCTCTGTAGCCATTTCATTCTTATGACGAATGGCATACCAATCGGCCAGATCGGCTAAATCGTCTGCATCCAAGTATATGGGCTTATTTTCGGCTTTATGAGCTTCGTATTGTTCTGCAAGCTCTTGCAGTTCCTTATCTCTTCCGGACAAATAACTTTTTTTACTCATTTGCTTCTTACTTATTGATTTTACCCCAATTGTCTTTTAAACCTACAGTGCGGTTGAAAACCATTTTCTCGGGTGTAGAGTCGCGGTCTACATTGAAGTAACCGATACGTTGGAATTGCAAGTAGGTGAGAGGTTTCATGCCGGCGGCATATTTCTCTACATAGCAACAAGGTAATATTTGCAAAGAATTGGGATTTATCATTTCCTTCATAGCTGTCAGGGCATCACAATTCTTTTCTTCACGAATGGCAGCGAGTACATCGCGTGGATTCTCTACTTGCCACAGACGGTCGTAAAGTCGCACTTCCGCCTCGATACAGTGATTACAACTTACCCAGTGGAGGGTGCCTTTCACCTTTCGGTTAGCTTCGGGCATACCACTCTTGGTATTGGCGTCGTATTCACAATATACTTCGACTATTTCGCCGGCTTCATTCTTTTTGCAGCCGGTGCATTTTACGATATAAGCACTTTTCAAACGAACTTCTTGTCCGGGAGTCATGCGGAAGAATTTCTTCGGAGCGTCTTCCATAAAATCGTCACGTTCCATCCATAACTCGCGGCTGAATTCAATGATATGGCTGCCTTCTTCCGGTTTTTCGGGGTTGTTGACGGCTTCCAGTTCTTCGGTCTTTCCTTCAGGATAGTTGGTGATGATAAGTTTTACAGGGTTCAATACTGCCGATATACGTGTAGCACGGGTATTCAGGTCGTCACGTAAAGCGCTTTCCAACAATGCAAATTCATTGAGGGCATCGTAGGTAGTGTAACCTATTTTATCAATAAAGTTGTGGATAGACTCAGGAGAGTAACCCCGGCGGCGGAAACCGCAGATAGTCGGCATACGTGGATCGTCCCAACCGTTAACAAGACCTTCTTTAACCAAAGTCAGCAAGTTACGCTTGCTCATCAGGGTATAGCTGAGATTCAACTTGTTAAACTCGTACTGGCGCGGACGATTGTCGTTCAAGTCTTTACCTTCCTTCAACCAATCAATGAAAAGATCGTATAGCGGGCGGTGAACTACGAACTCAAGCGTACAGAGCGAATGGGTTACACCTTCAAAGAAATCGCTTTCACCATGGGCGAAGTCATACATCGGATAAGCCTTCCAGGTAGTTCCTGTACGATGATGGGGATGTTTCACCACGCGGTAGATAATGGGATCACGGAAATGCATATTAGGATTAGCCATGTCTATTTTGGCACGAAGCACCATGGCACCTTCTTCGATCTCACCACTGTTCATCTTTTGGAACAATTCAAGGCTTTCTTCGATTGGGCGGTCACGATAAGGACTGTTTACTCCAGGCTGGGTGGGTGTACCTTTTTGAGCGGCGATCTGTTCGGATGTCTGCTCGTCAATATATGCTTTACCTTCTTTAATCAAATGAATGGCGAAGTCCCATAATTGCTGGAAGTAGTCGGAAGCGTAATATTCATTGCCCCACTGGTAGCCCAGCCATTGGATATCTTCCTTGATGGCTTCTACATATTCCACATCTTCTTTGGTGGGATTGGTATCATCGAAGCGCAGGTTGCAGACGCCCCCATGAGCGGCAGCAAGACCGAAGTCAAGGCAGATGGCCTTGGCGTGACCGATGTGAAGATAACCATTAGGCTCCGGCGGGAAACGTGTTTGTACTCTTCCACCGTTTTTACCTTCTTTTAAATCATTTACTACAATTTGCTCTATGAAGTTCAGGCTTTTCTTTTCGCCTATATCTTCGCTTTTCATTTCTGCCATAATGCTATCTATTTACGTAACGTGCGCAAAGATAGCGCAAAATAATGAAGAATGAAGAATGAAGAATGAAGAATTTCCTTACTTTCCCCGCATGGAAATTCTTCATTCTTCATTCTTCATTCTTCATTTACCGGAATATATCCACTGTTTTTAATGATTTCTTGACCGGTAGGCGACAATATAAACTGAAGTAGCGGGGTTATTTGTTCCGCATTTTTCTTGTTGTAATAATAGAACAGCGGGCGTACGATGGGGTACGTTTTGTTGATTGCATTTTCGAGCGTAGGAGTCGCAAAGTGCTTATTATCGTACGATATGGCAAGCGGCTTGATGCGTGGAGATACGTATGCAAGACCTACATATCCGATAGCTCCGCGAGTTTGGCTGACCGATTGTATAATGGCTCCTGTTGCCGGCATGGAGAGGCTGCTGCTCATATAGTTCTTGTTTTTCAGCACACTTTCTTTGAAAAATTCGTAGGTACCTGAGGACGTTTCACGGGAGTAAACCACGATCTTGCGATCTTCGCCACCCACTTGCTTCCAATTGGTGATTTTCCCGCGGAAGATGTCTTCCAGTTGTTGACGCGTCAGTTGTTTCACCGGGTTGGAGGGGTGAACCACAACGGCAAGTGCGTCGTAGGCTATGGGGACTTCTTCCAGATCTTCGCCGGCAGCTTTGGCTTTCATCTTTTCGCTGAACTTGATGCCGCGGGACGCCATGGCGATATCCGTAGTTTCATCCAACAAGGCTGAGATACCTACACCTGTGCCGCCGCCGGTGACGGTGACACGTGCGTTGGGATTGATGGTCATAAAACGTTCGGCGGTCTGTTGGGCGACGGGAAGTACCGTGTCGCTGCCTTTGATGCGTTGCGCCTGTATGCCGGTTGTAGCGGTAGTCAAGGCTAGTAGTAAGAATAATGTTCTTGCTTTCATATAAAGTTTAGAATTATGTTTGATGTACTTTTCTTTTTCCTTGATGAAAAAGAAAAGATACCAAAAGAAAAAATCAAGAGCTTCGTCTCCGGTGCTGCTCCGACACTGCCATTCGCAGACGGGGCTATAACTCGCTTCGCTCAAACAGTCGCCCCTTACCTGCGCCTGACAGTGCCTCCGCTCACGCACCTACGCCTATGCTCGGCTGCGCAATAATGCCGTGTATAAGAATGCTGCATCAGAACGCTGTATAAGAACGTTGCATCAAAACGCTGCATAATGCAGGTGTTATGCTATGACTGCGTTGCATTACATTATACTGCGATATTATACTGCGACGACGCACTCTCATGCCGCATGGCTTTCCGGCCTCACTGTAGGAGCGTCAAGCGTAGGTAGTACCGGAAGAGGTTTAAGGGGCGTTTGTTCGAAGCGCGAAGCGCAAGTTTTCGCCCCGTCCTCTTCCGGTGCTACCGGAGTAGCTCCGAAAGTGCAGCCTTGATTTTTTCTTTTGGTATCTTTTCTTTTGCATCAAGGCAAAAGAAAAGTACAAGTACTTATCGCTGCAAATTAAAACAATGAATATTACAATATTGTTACATGTAAGGCGAACTTATTTATTGTAACATGTTTGTAACAGTTTTGAAACATTTCTTTCAAACGTTAGTCACATCATTTTAATAACAAGCTCGTTCCTTTGCATTCAGAAAATCAATAGGTAACATGAAAAAGATTTTTGAGAAGATAGTAGAAGGTGTATTGGCTTGTAGCGGATTTGTAACAAGCCTTACCATAGTACTCATTGTCTTGTTCCTTTTTTCCGAGGCGTTTGGCTTATTCAGCAGTAAGGTTATTGAAGAGGGCTATGTGCTGGCGTTGAATAAAGACAATAAAGTGAGCGAGCTCTCTCCGGCTCAGATTATGGGTGTTTTTGATGAAGAGATTACCAACTGGAAGGAAGTAGGAGGGAAAGACCTTCCTATTCAGCTTTTTCGTTTAGAAGATGCGACGCATTATTTTACCGAGGAAGAACTGGGCGCCGCTTACGAGAATGCGGGTGCTTGCATTACAAAGTTGGTGGAGGATGTTCCGGGTATGATAGCTTTTGTTCCGCAACAGTTCATCGTCCGGCCCGACTCCGTACATCTATTGAAAGATAATACGATTTCGGTAAAAGATGTTTTTGCCGGTGCCGAATGGTTCCCGACAGCTACTCCTGCTGCACAATTCGGTTTTCTGCCGTTGATAACGGGAACGCTATGGGTCAGTCTTTTTGCGATTCTTTTTGCTTTGCCGTTCGGCTTGGCGGTTGCTATCTATATGTCCGAAGTGGCAAACTTTAAAATACGAAATCTGCTGAAACCGGTTATCGAGTTGTTGAGTGGTATTCCTTCGGTGGTATATGGTTTCTTCGGACTGATCGTTATAGTGCCCCTTTTACAGAATGTCTTCGATTTGCCGGTAGGCGAGAGTGGGCTGGCAGGAAGTATCGTGCTGGCAATAATGGCATTACCCACCATCATCACGGTGACGGAAGATGCCATGCGCAATTGTCCACGAGCCATGCGTGAGGCGAGTCTTGCATTGGGCGCATCGCAATGGCAGACTATATATAAGGTGGTAATACCTTATTCTATATCCGGTATTACCTCAGGCGTGGTGTTGGGCATCGGTCGTGCCATAGGCGAAACGATGGCGGTATTGATGGTCACAGGTAATGCGGCAGTCATTCCTCATACTATCCTCGAACCCTTGCGCACTATTCCTGCTACGATTGCTGCGGAGTTGGGCGAAGCTCCTGCAGGTGGTCCTCACTATGAAGCACTTTTCTTGCTGGGTGTTGTGTTATTCTTTATCAGCTTGCTGATAAATTTCACAGTAGAAGCTGTATCCTCTAAACGAAAATGAGTATGATAAACAAGAAGCATCTTTCACAAAATATAGCGTTCGGACTGTTCCGTCTGCTTAGCTTGAGCGTAGTCGTGGTACTTTTCGCTATTCTCGGTTTCATTATATATAAAGGTATAGGCGTTATCAATTGGGAGTTTCTTACCACTGCTCCAACCGATGGTATGACTGCCGGCGGCATATGGCCTGCAATCGTGGGTACTTTCTACCTGATGGTAGGTAGTGCGCTCTTTGCCTTTCCGATAGGGGTGATGAGTGGCATCTATATGAACGAATATGCTCCGAAAGGATGGATTGTACGTTTTATCCGCATGATGACGAACAACTTGAGTGGCATTCCTTCCATTGTATTCGGTTTGTTTGGTATGGCATTGTTTGTGAAATACATGGATTTTGGCGATAGCATTCTGGCAGGTTCACTAACTTTGGGGTTGCTAAGTTTGCCATTGGTAATACGTACTACCGAAGAGGCGTTGAAAGCCATACCTGATAATTTGCGTGAAGGCAGCCGTGCATTAGGAGCTACCCGGCTGCAAACAATATGGCATGTCATCCTTCCGATGGGGATGCCCAATATCATAACCGGACTGATTCTGGCATTGGGACGCATTTCGGGTGAGACGGCACCCATCCTCTTTACCTGTGCCGCTTATTTCTTGCCGCAGTTACCGGACAGCATATTCAGTCAGTGTATGGCATTGCCTTACCATCTGTATGTCATTGCCACCAGTGGAACGAATATGGAAGCCCAGCTCCCCATTGCATACGGCACGGCGTTGGTATTGATCGTAATCATTCTCTTGGTGAATCTCCTTGCGAATGCTTTGCGGAAGTACTTTGAGAAGAAAATAAAGATGAATTAATCGAAAAAAACAGAATTATGAATAAGATAGAAACTCGTGACGTAAACTTTTGGTATGGTGACTTCCATGCTTTGAAGGGGATTAGTATGGATATTGAAGAGAAATCCGTAGTTGCCTTTATCGGTCCCTCGGGTTGTGGCAAATCTACCTTCCTTCGTTTGCTGAATCGGATGAATGACTTGATTCCCAATACCCGCCTGACCGGAGAAATCAGGATCGACGGACAAAATATCTACGGAAAAGGAATTCAGGTCGATGAACTACGCAAGAATGTAGGCATGGTGTTCCAACGTCCCAACCCCTTCCCGAAAAGTATCTTTGAGAATGTGGCATACGGCCTTCGGGTGAATGGTGTAACCGATAATAGCTTTATCCGCCGGCGGGTAGAAGAAACCTTGAAAGGCGCCGCCCTTTGGGATGAAGTAAAAGATAAACTGAAAGTCTCGGCATACGCCCTTTCCGGCGGACAGCAACAACGTCTCTGCATAGCGCGTGCCATGGCAGTTTCGCCTTCTGTTCTGCTGATGGATGAACCGGCCTCTGCGCTCGATCCTATATCTACGGCTAAAATAGAGGAGCTTATTCACGAGTTGAAGAAGCAATATACGATTGTTATCGTCACACACAATATGCAGCAAGCCGCGCGTGTCAGTGACAAAACTGCTTTCTTCTATTTGGGTGAGATGGTGGAGTTTGACGAAACCAAGAAGATATTTACGCATCCTGATAAGATAGAAACACAGAATTATATCACGGGACGTTTCGGATAGTTATTTGAGGTAGTCTCCCATCACGAGTGAGGGGGCTTCCCATTACGACTGAACTAGGCTCTCATTACGACTGAACTAGGCTCCCATTACGACTGAAAGGGAGTCCCACTACGATAAAATAAAGTGGGACATAAAGACTATTGATTATAAAGTAGTTATATTTGCTCAATATTCATTTGTCGCAATAAAATAAATCACAATTATTAAATAGAAACATTATGGTAAAGTTTATCGAATCGGAACTCGTCTTGCTAAAAAAGGAAGTAGACGAAATGTGGACGTTAGTCTATAATCAGCTCGACCGCGCAGGAGAAGCCGTGCTTACTATGGACCGCGAACTGGCGCAACAAGTATTAGTGCGCGAACGCCGTGTCAATGCCTTCGAATTAAAAATAGACAGCGATATTGAGGACATTATCGCCCTTTATAACCCGGTCGCTATCGACTTGCGTTTTGTTCTCGCCATGCTGAAAATAAACACTAACTTGGAGCGTTTGGGTGACTTTGCCGAGGCTATCGCACGTTTTGCCATCAACTGCAAGGAACCTGTTCTGGATGGCGATTTAGTGAAGAAACTCCGTTTGGAAGAGATGATATCTGAAGTGCTTTCCATGCTCGAACTCGCAAAGAATGCTCTTAAAGAAGAGAATCAGGAGTTAGCTACAGCTGTATTTGCTAAAGACAACTTAGTGGATGAAATCAATGCTAATGCTACGTCTGTTCTTTCGGAATATATCAGTGAACACCCTGATAGTGCTCTTGCATGTTTAAATTTGGTCAGTGTCTTCCGCAAGTTGGAACGTTCAGGAGACCATATCACAAATATAGCCGAGGAAATCGTCTTCTTTATCGATGCAAAAGTGCTAAAACATAGCGGTAAAACAGACGAACAATATCCAAATGATAAGAAATAAGCGAAATTTTAGGATAATTTTAGGGTTTAATGGAAAATAACCCTATATTTGTCCATTGAAAACGATTGCAGGTGTAGAAAAGTGCTTTGAAATGATAATAAAATCAAAAGATTCTTCAAAAAGATGTTATAAGACATGTTTTTTAATTTGGTTAGTATCACGAAAAGCCGCTATATTTGCAACGTTATCCTGAAAACAATCTTTTTACCTTAAAAAAAAACTAATACCTATTGAAAACTGAAAAATGGGGCTTTGTGAAAAGCTCCATTTTTTTTGTGCCTATATGAAGGTGTTTTCGTATCTTTGTCCTGAATAAAATGAGTATTAGAAAACTGCTAAATTATAGATAGACTTATGTTTTCCGGAATAGTAGAAGAATGTGCCACATTGCTGGCAATGGTCAAAGACCAGGAGAATGTGCATTTCACTTTCAAATGTTCATTCGTCAATGAATTGAAAATCGATCAGAGTGTTTCTCACAATGGTGTGTGTCTTACAGTTGTCAGCATGACAGACGAAACCTATACGGTTACTGCTATGAAGGAGACTTTGGACCGCTCTAACTTGGGATTACTGAAAGTAGGAGATGAAGTGAATGTAGAACGTAGCATGATGATGAACGGACGCTTGGATGGACATATCGTCCAAGGACATGTGGATCAAACAGCTACATGCATCGATATAAAGGATGCGGAAGGTAGCTATTACTTCACTTTCCGGTATGCTTTTGATAAGGAAATGGCAACACGTGGTTATATCACAGTAGATAAAGGTTCGGTAACGGTAAATGGTGTGAGCCTGACCGTATGCAATCCTACTGATGATACCTTTCAAGTGGCAATAATCCCGTATACATTCGAACATACCAACTTTCATACTTTCAAAGTAGGAAGTGTGGTTAATCTGGAGTTTGATATCATCGGTAAGTATATCAGCCGTATGATACAATACAAGTAGGGATATTGATAGTACTCCTGCCAACAAAAACGTCTGCCTCCGAGAGGCAGACGTTTTTGTTTGTTATTTGATGGTACGTGCCGGTGGAGTAGGAGCATCCATAATTGCACGTGTACTGGGTCTGTCGTACTTGGGACCCGGTATAAGCGGACTGTAATACAGAACGTGGCGCATGCGCTCGCGTTGGTCGGGCGTGAATTCATTGCCCCAGGTCCAGGTGTAGTCCATGATATTGCGTGAAGAGAACTCGCTGCCTGTGATACTGGTACGTTTTATTAATTGAGAAAACTTTATTTCTTTCTTTGGCGTGGTTAAGTAGTATTCGTCTAACCATTCTTCATATCCTTTGCGGTCGTAGTTCGGGGTATCTTCACAATAATCGGTGTCCTCGCGCCAACTTGTTTTTTTGTCTTCATTATCCACCCCGAAAGCGTGATACAAACCTATGTAGTGCGCTAGTTCATGGGTGAGTGTCAGTGTTATATCTGCAGGGTCGGCTAAGCCTTTCTCCGGTAAACGGTCAATGTACGTATTGTTGATGGATATACAGTGGGGATAATCCAATTTGGAGCCGGTAAAGTATCTGTCTCCATTATATAGACCATCCAGTGGGTGACGGGAAGAGGCGTATGGAATGTAGGATATTCCTAAATCATTTTCTTCCTCAAAAGCGTAGAGGAAGATATTGATGTATTTGTTCATATCCCACAGTAACGAAATACCTTCTTTGTTACTTTCACTCATAAACTTGTCGCAGCTCATTACCGGCGTACTCCATTTGACGCGGTTTATGCCCGGTTCGGCAAGGGCTTTTCCGTTAGGATCTGTGGTAGCCATTACGAATTCAAGATTGATATCGACGCCTTTTCTCTCTTTGTCTCCGTCATCAAACGTATTGGCATATTTCTGGTTACAGATACTGATAATATTGGCTAGCAAAGCTGCGCTAGGATTTTGATTAGGGTCGTTTGCGTTATCATATAAGACATGAAATACGACTGGCAGTGTATAATGACCTTCGGCATCCTGTGTAATCTTCACCGTCAGGGTGGCGGTAGGGTCAGTAATAGTGAGGTATGCATCTCGTTTCTGAGAAGTTTCGTTGGAAGTGAGATTGATGTTTACTGTAGAGTTGCCGGTACCTTGTCGCTTATTGGGTACGCACCAAGCGGCGTTACTGCTGACTTCCCAATTATCTTGGCTTTTGATCTCAATCGTTATGTCCGTTTCGGTAGACGCTACATTGAACGCGTTGGCAGAAAGGGTCATCTTTTCAACATCGTTTTCTTCTTTACATGCTCCGACCACGGAAAGCAGGAGTGCGAACACTATCAGCAACAAAGGATTTTTTCTCATGAAACTTCTAATTTAAACAGTTTGGGCAAAGATAACTCTTTTCTTTATTAAACAGAATAATTCCTTAATTAGTTTAATTTGTCCTACAATTTATAAGTCTTTCAGCAATACCTGGCTTGCACTCTTGTAATATTCTTCCCGTGCATCCAGTAAAGCTCTCCATTGTCCATTGAACTCATTATCTTTGTCTATTTTGAAGTCTTCCGAACCATGCGTGTCCAGCCTATCCAGTAAGAGGGCCACATTGAGCTTGTTGATGTCCATAGAAGGCTGATAAGCGATGTCTTCGCTTTTTTCATCGGTCACCACTTCATGCAACAGATTGATTTCCTGTAATTCATAGAGGGTCTGATTAGTCAGGCGTATAGGGATTTGGCACTCTTCGGATATTTCTTCGGCCGTATAAGGGGGAAGATCTGTCTCAAACCGTTTGGCTATGAGGGACATAATAAGGATAGAGATGAAATCACGGTAACGGCGGCTGATATTGCGTGCATCTTTGTCAAAACTGAAGTTTCGTATGTTTTGTCCGGCATACGTCAATTCTGCCCCAAAGAGGCAGATAGTCCAAGAGATTTGCATCCACAACAAGAACATCGGAAGAGCAGCAAAACTACCGTAGATGGCATTGTAGCGGGATACCCACAACTGGCTGCTGATGTACAGGAACTGGAAAGCCTGGTGTGCCGTACCTGCCAGGATGCCTGATATCAAGGCATGCTTGAATTTGACTTTCGTGTTGGGCATGTAGACATACAGCCCCGTGAACATAAACCAAGTCAATGCAAAAGGAATCAGTCTGACCAAGAATTTACTGAGTGGAGCAAGCAGGGCAAAGTCCGCTACATTTTTCAGCATCGTACTCATGAAGATAGAAAGACCACCTGACACAACCAGCAAGATGGGTATCAGCAAAAGCATGGAAAAGTAATCCGTGATTTTGCGGAACATGCTCCGTGCTTTCTTTACCTGCCAGATGCGGTTGAAAGTGATTTCCATGTTATTAATCAGGTTCAGTACAGACCATAGCAACATCACCAATCCCACTCCGATAAATATTCCGCTTTTGGTTTGCGACAAGTATGAGTTTACGAATTGAAGGATTACTGCTGTTGTTTCGGTGGGACCGCCAAAGCCGTTGACTACTTGGTTCTCCATCAGATGATCGAACCCGAAGCCCCGTGCCACGGCAAACAAGATGGCAAGGATAGGTACGATAGCAAGCAAAGTGCTATAGGTAAGTGCTGATGCTTTGTTGACAAGTCGGTCTTTCGTGAAGCGATTGACGCAAAGGTAGATTGTCTTTATGATATTGTACACCGAGAATGTAGTCCGGGTGACCTCATCTTCCGTAATACGCCAAATGTCGTAAGTGAGGAATTTCCAAAGTTTGGCTATTCGTTGGTCCATGGATCTTAAATTACAGAATTATAAAAAAAAGCAGTCAGTCTGTAAGCCGAGTTCTGTTCCTTACATTAAGGAAGAATTCATCATTATTCACTCTTCATTCTTCATTAATCTAAGGTGTCTGTCATTTATCTGAGCCGCATGTCACCACACAGGCTTTAGCGGTCTACCCTCCGACATGGAGCGAGCAACTCTCATAACGTCGGTATACATGACCTTACAACTCCTAAGACACACAGC
>JAEXAJ010000203.1 GCA_023458215.1 Bacteroidota bacterium | reverse complement strand
CTCGATACCTGCCCAATGCAGAATTATTAAATGACGATAGTCCTATCTTGAGAATTATTAATGACAAATGTTTTGTGTATGGTTCGCCGTGGAGTGGAAAAACTCCATGCTATATGCAAAAAAAGGCTGTTTTAGCAGGAATTACAAGGCTTTGTCAAGCTCCTGAAAATTTTATAGAGCAACTTCCGCTTCATAGGGCAGTTGGAGCATTATTACCTTCTTTTCCTCCGGAGTTATATTTGAATTGCAAATTTCAGTTTTATGTAATAGGATTGATATCCAGCATTCTAAGTTCTGTAAAAGTGTGTTTGCTCAAATGCCAGCCTAATAGAGAGGCTGCTGAAGTCTCTATTGATTTTATCAATAGAGTTAGATCTTAATGATAAGTGCAAGATTGAGTCATCGACTTATAAAGTTCGTGAATTTGTCAAATTTAGAATGAAATGAAAATTGCAGTGGATTTTGATGGTACTATTGTAGAGCACAAATATCCTGATATTGGTGTTGAAATACCTTTTGCAATAAAAACACTGAAATTGCTACAGAAAGAAGGGCATCAAGTAATATTATGGACTGTTCGTGAAGGAGATCTATTACAGGACGCAGTGGCGTACTGTCACAAAAGAGGACTGGATTTTTTTGCTATCAATGCCAGCTTTCCAGGTGAAATATTTGATAGTCTCAGTTATAGTCGAAAAATAAAAGCGGACTTATTTATAGATAATGCAAGCTTAGGAGGATTGCCCGATTGGGGAGATATTTATAAGATGATAGTTTGTAAAATAACCATATCAGACTTGTTGGAAGTTTCTGCATTGTGTAATAAGCCGAAAAAAAAACGATGGCTGAGTTTAAGATAATTTGTTTGTTTGCACATACTCTTTGCGCTGTGAAGCATGGAGGGTATAATATCCTGACTAAATAATAGCGGGATAAATGGTAAAGCCTCGGAACTTGAGTGAAAAGTTCCGGGGCTTTTGTCGTTTCTTAGGGTTTTATAATAGAAAAGCGAAAGTTGTTTCAATATATTTCCATATATTTGCAGCGCTAATGTATTAGGAACGAAACATGATAAAGAAAATCGTAAAAATCCTCTGGATTTTCATCGCACTCATTGCGCTGGTGTGTGTCATTATATTCTTCTCTATTTCAAAAGGTTGGGTTGGCTATATGCCTCCGGTCGAAGATTTGGAAAACCCTAACTATAAGTTCGCAACAGAAGTCCTTTCTGAAGACGGGAAGGTGCTGGGAACCTATTCTTATAGCAAGGAAAACCGTGTGTACATAGGCTATGGAGATTTATCTCCAAATATTATCAATGCATTGATCGCTACTGAGGACGTGCGTTTTACCGAACATTCAGGCATTGACGCCAAAGCCTTGTTTCGTGCTTTAGTGAAACGCGGCGTTCTTATGCAAAAAAATGCGGGTGGAGGTAGTACTATTACCCAGCAGCTTTCCAAACAACTATATTCACCCAGTGCCGATAATATAGTAGAGCGTCTTTTCCAAAAGCCTATCGAGTGGGTGATTGCCGTGAAACTGGAACGTTACTACACGAAAGAGGAGATACTTACTATGTATCTTAATAAATTCGACTTCTTGAATAATGCAGTAGGTATAAAAACCGCTGCTTTCACTTATTTTGGTTGCGAACCGAAAGATTTGAAAATTGAAGAAGCGGCTACGTTGATTGGTATGTGTAAGAATCCGTCACTTTATAATCCGGTTCGTTTCAACGAACGTTCGCGTGGACGCCGCAATGTGGTGCTCGATCAGATGCGCAAGGCGGGATATATCACAGAGGAAGAATGCGACTCATTGCAAGCTTTGCCTCTCAAACTGGTTTATAACCGTGTAGACCACAAAGAAGGTATGGCCACTTATTTCCGTGAATATCTGCGTGGAGTGTTGACAGCCAAAGAACCTAATAAGTCTGATTATCGTGGCTGGCAGATGCAGAAATATTACGAGGATTCTCTTGATTGGGTAAATAATCCGTTGTATGGCTGGTGTGAAAAGAATACTAAAAAAGATGGTAGCAAATACAACCTCTATACCGATGGTTTGAAGATTTACACTACGATTGACTCGCGTATGCAAAAGTATGCAGAAGATGCTGTAACCGAGCATTTGAAAGAACTTCAGGGTTATTTCTTCAAAGAAAAGAAAGGGGCAAAAAAGGCGCCTTACACTTTCAGGTTGACTCAGGAACAAGTAGATGAAATTTTGGGACGTGCCATGAAGCAATCCGACCGTTACCGCTCTATGAAAAATGCAGGGGCTTCGGATGCTCAAATCAAAAAAGCGTTCGATACTCCGGAGCAAATGTCCGTATTCAGTTGGGAAGGAGAAAAAGATACGATTATGACTCCTATGGATTCTATCCGTTACTACAAATTCTTCCTTCGTGCCGGATTTATGTCTATGGACCCGCGTAGCGGACATGTGAAGGCTTATGTCGGTGGACCGAATTATCACTATTTCCAATATGACATGGCTATGGTAGGACGTCGTCAGGTGGGCTCTACAATCAAGCCTTATCTATATACGTTGGCAATGGAGAACGGCTTTTCTCCTTGCGATCAGGTTCGACATGTAGAATACACGTTGATCGATGAGAACGGAAAACCCTGGACTCCGCGTAATGCCAATAACAAACGTTATGGTGAAATGGTGACCGTGAAGTGGGGTTTGGCTAATTCGGATAACTGGGTTACTGCTTACTTGATGAGTAAATTGAATCCTTATAACCTGAAACGCCTGATCAACACTTTCGGGGTACGTAATCGTGAAATAGTACCTTCTGTTTCGCTTTGTTTGGGACCTTGCGAAATCTCAGTCGGTGAAATGGTTAGCGCTTATACAGCTTTCCCCAATAAGGGTATCAGGGTTGCACCGATGTTTGTGACTCGTATAGAAGATAGCGATGGTAACATATTGGCTACTTTCTCACCCGAAATGCAAGAGGTGATTAGTGCTTCGAGCGCTTATAAAATGCTGGTAATGCTGCGTGCTGTTGTCAATGAGGGAACCGGAGGGCGCGTTCGCCGTTTAGGAGTAAAAGCCGATATGGGAGGCAAGACAGGTACTACCAATTATAATGCAGACGGCTGGTTTATGGGCTTCACTCCATCTCTTGTATCAGGATGCTGGGTGGGAGGCGAAGACCGTGACATCCATTTTGATACTATGCTGCATGGACAGGGTGCTTCTATGGCATTGCCTATCTGGACTAAATATATGGTGAAAGTGCTTGGTGACAAGTCTTTGGGGTATGACGAAAATGAAACTTTCCAGTTGCCCGAAGGATTTGACCCTTGTAAAGATACTCCGGAAGAAAATACAAACGTCGAGGAACCGATAGGAGGACTTGACGAATTGTTTAATTGAATTGAAAATCAAGAAGTGGTTTATACAATCAGCATCGGCAGTAACGAACAACGGAAAGATAATTTGGCGTTAGCACGTAAAAGACTATCTGAGTTTTTTCCCGGTATCCATTTCTCAGAAGAAGAGGAGACGAAGCCTTTGTTCTTTCACCGTCCGAACTTGTTTTCCAATCAAGTGGCGCAGTTTACTTCGGCATGCAATGCAGAAGAAGTTATTGCACAATTAAAGACTATTGAACGGGAAGCAGGAAGAACACCAAACGAAAAAAAGCAAGAAATCGTTCGTTTGGATATTGACTTGCTGACATGCAATGATGTAGTGTACAAACCCGAAGATTTGAAACGTGATTATATCATACGTGGCCTGCAACAGCTGAAGATTATTCAATCATAATTTGTAATTAAAATGAAGTTTTTAGGAATCATCCCCGCTCGTTACGCATCTACACGTTTTCCTGCAAAGCCGTTGGCAATGCTAGGTGGAAAAACGGTGATACAACGGGTATACGAACAAGTAGCGGGCATCCTCGACGATGCTTACGTGGCTACTGACGACGAACGTATAGAAGCTGCCGTGAAAGCATTCAGCGGAAAAGTGGTAATGACTTCCGTGCATCACAAAAGCGGTACGGATCGTTGCTATGAAGCATGCACCAAGATAGGCGGGCAATTTGATGTCGTTGTAAATATCCAGGGAGACGAACCTTTCATCCAGCCTTCGCAGTTGCAGGCCATTAAAGCTTGTTTCAACGACGCTACCACTCAGATCGCTACATTGGTGAAACCATTCACTTCCGACAACGGCTTTGCTATCTTGGAAAATGTAAATTCTCCGAAAGTAGTGTTGAATAAAAATATGAATGCTCTGTACTTTAGCCGTTCCATCATTCCCTATCAGCGTAATGCCGAAAAAGAAGATTGGCTGAAAAACCATACTTATTATAAGCACATCGGTTTGTATGCTTATCGTATAGAAGTATTGAAAGAGATCACTTCTTTACCTCAATCGTCCTTGGAACTGGCAGAGTCGTTGGAGCAACTACGTTGGCTGGAAAATGGCTATACAATAAAAGCCGGTATAACCGAAGTTGAAACCATTGGCATCGATACTCCGCAGGATTTAGAGCAAGCGGAGATATTCTTAAAAAGTTATGAGTGATAAGTTATGAGTGATTTGTTTGTGAACAGAACCATCCAGCCTGAAATCTTAGAACCGGAACAATTGGCTATACAAATGCCGGAACGTCGGATAATGCCCAATGGCGTATCTTTGAATGTGATTAATGCCGGCGATAACGAAGTAATTCGTATCGACCTTCTGATCAAAGGGGGAAGATGGCAACAATCACAACCCTTACAGGCATTGTTCACAAACCGGATGTTGCGTGAAGGCACCAACCGTTTTTCTGCAGCCGAAATAGCGGAAAAGCTAGATTATTATGGAGCTTGGTTGGAACTGTCCAGCGCATCCGAATATGATTTTATTACGCTCTATTCTTTAAATAAATACTTGCCTCAGACATTGGATGTGCTGGAATCCATTGTAAAGGAGCCCTTATTTCCTGAAAAAGAATTAGAGGTAATCGTTAATAATAATATCCAGCAATTTCTTATAAATACCTCCAAAGTCGATTTCTTAGCGCATCGCGGATTGGTAAAAGCCATTTATGGCGAACATCATCCAAGCGGGCATTTAGTGCAAGAGGAAGATTACCATCGTATCAATCCCAGCTTTTTGCGTGAATTTTATACCCATAACTACCATTCTAGTAATTGCAGCATCTATCTATCAGGGAAAGTCGATGACGATTCTATCCGTAGAATAGAATCAGTGTTCGGTACAGAACCTTTCGGAAAAACATTTTTCAGCTCTGAAAACAAGACCTTTACGCCGGTTACATCTACTGAAAAACGGATTTTCATAGAGCGTCCCGATGCGTTACAAAGTGCGGTACGAATGGGAATGCTTTCACTTGATCGGAAACATCCTGATTATTTGAAAGCACGGGTGCTGATTACTTTGTTCGGAGGTTACTTTGGAAGCCGCCTCATGTCTAATATTCGTGAAGAAAAAGGATATACTTATGGAATTTCTGCCGGTATAATACCTTATCCCGGACAGGGAGTGCTGGCTATAAATGCCGAGACGGCTAATGAATTTGTAGAATCTCTGATTGGTGAAGTTTATAATGAAATAGATCGTCTTCAAAATGAATTGGTGTCAGAAGAAGAGTTTTCTACGGTAAAGAATTATATGTTGGGAGATATGTGCCGTAGTTATGAATCGCCTTTTTCGCTAGCGGATGCATGGATTTTTGTTCAGACCTCAGATTTGCAAGATTCATATTTTACCGATGCCCTGAATGCGGTAAAAGCAGTTACTCCACAGGAGATTCGTGAGCTTGCCGGAAGACATTTATGCAAAGAGAATTTAAAAGAAGTCGTATCCGGCAAAAAAATGTCATAAAAAGCGTAAACTACTACATTGTTTTAGCAGATAAATTGTATCTTTGTGCATAAGACTTTAGGTGGGTGTAACATTTTGTATCCTATTTACGTCTTTTAATCACAGTTTGTTCTTTTGTGAACCTTGGGGAAACGGTGCGCACAACGGCATCGCTCTAATTTTTAATTTTATAAATTTGAATTGTCAATGAAATATCTATATACTGCACTGATTCTGGCATTTTTATGTCAAGGGGGAGCTACTGCCCAAGATAAAAAAGATGGTTTCTTCGATAAAGTAAAAAATACGTTTTCTTCTGAAATAAAAATTGGTACCTATACATTCAAAGATGGTTCTGTATATACCGGCGAAATAAAAGGACGTAAACCTAACGGAAAAGGGAAAACCGTCTTCAAAAACGGCGATGTATACGAAGGTGAATACAATAAAGGAAAACGCGAAGGTTACGGTTCTTTTATGTTTACCGATGGCGAAAAGTATGAAGGGCAATGGTTTCAAGATCAGCAGCACGGCAAAGGTATTTATTACTTTATGAATAATAACCGTTACGACGGTATGTGGTTTCAGGACTACCAGCACGGAAAAGGCATCATGTATTATTATAATGGTGATATTTATGATGGTGACTGGGTGAACGATAAACGTGAAGGAAAAGGTACATACACCTGGAAAAACGGTTCGCAATATGTGGGATCGTGGAAAAAAGATAAGAAAGATGGTGAGGGTACATTGACCTGGAACGATGGCAGCAAATATGAAGGTCAATGGAAAAATGATGTTCGTGATGGCAAAGGCACTTTTGAATACGCTAACGGTGATAAATATGTAGGCGACTGGCTGGATGATATGCAACATGGCAAAGGCATCTACTTCTTTCATACGGGCGACCGCTACGAAGGATCTTATGTGCAAGGTGAGCGTACCGGAGAAGGGATTTATTATCATGCCAGTGGCAACAAGTATGTAGGAGGTTTCAAAGACGGCAAGCAAGAAGGACGTGGCATATTCACCTGGGCAAGCGGCGCGGTCTACGAAGGTGACTGGAAAAACAATGAGCGTGACGGACGCGGCACTTACAAATGGAATGTGGGTGATTCATACGAAGGTGAATGGAAAAACAATAAATTCAACGGTCAGGGGACTTTAATTCTTACCGATGGAACAAAATATAAAGGTGGCTTTGTGAATGGATTGGAAGAAGGTAGTGGTGTGCAGGAAGATAAAAACGGCAACCGCTACGAAGGCTTCTTTAAACAAGGAAAGAAACACGGTCCTTTTGTAGAAACTGATAAGAATGGCAAAGTAATACGTAAAGGCACCTACAAAATGGGAAAGCAAGAATAAATAAGAATTAAAGAATTAAAGGCTGTGCAGTTCACAATATAGAAGAACTTTGCGCAGCCTTTAATTTTTAATTCTTTAATTTCTAAAAGCTATGCTTTTAGATAATGTATTGTGAACTGATTGATTCGTTATTCATCACCCGCTTGATTGTTTCTGCAAACATCTCGGCAATGCTCAATTGTTTCACCTTGGCACATTTCTTAGAGTAGGGGATGCTGTCTGTAAATACCATCTCAGTCAAACCAGATTCTTGTACACGGAAAGAGGCAGGGTCGGACATCACACAGTGGCTGGCAATGGCACGAACGGATTTGGCTCCGGCTTCTTTCATGATATTAGCAGCTTTGGTAATGGTTCCGGCAGTATCCACGATATCATCTATCAAAACTACATTCTTATCTTTTACATCACCGATGATTTGCATGGTAGCAACTACATTGGCTTTTTCGCGTGTTTTATTGCACAATACCAAAGGTACACCAAGATACTTGGAGAATGTGCTGGCACGTTTCGAACCACCTACGTCGGGAGTAGCAATAACCAGATCCTCTAGTTTCAATGATTCGATATAGGGAAGGAATACAGCTGATGCATACAAGTGATCTACCGGAATATTGAAGAAACCTTGAATCTGGTCAGCATGAAGATCCATAGTAATCAAGCGGTCGATACCTGCTACCGAAAGCAGATCGGCAACCAATTTTGCGCCGATTGATACACGGGGCTTGTCTTTTCTATCCTGACGGGCCCAACCGAAATAGGGGATAACAGCTACAACGCTCTTAGCCGATGCTCTTTTTGCTGCATCAACCATTAACAGAAGTTCCATTAAGTTGTCAGAATTAGGAAAAGTGGATTGA
The DNA here is from genome assembly GCA_023458215.1 of Bacteroidota bacterium. The sequence goes on along the minus strand of JAEXAJ010000203.1, from coordinate 38,109 downwards.
ACTAAGAATACATGTGCGCCACGAATAGACTCTTCGTAAGAAACCGCAAACTCACCATCAGCAAAATGGGTGATGTTCATCTTTCCAAGAGGACAATCAAGGCTAGCGCAGATTTTTTCTGCAAGGTATCTCGAGTTTGTTCCGGAGAATACCATAAAGGGTGCTTTTTCGCTCATTTCTGTAATAGATATTACCTATTTATTAATTTGCGTGCAAAGTTATGAATTTCCAGTTACATAATACAAGACTTATTGTAGAAAAATCTTTTTTCTTTCCCGGATTTATTTGTAGTTTTGCTTTATGAAACGGCTATCTTCAATCCGGTTGGCAAGTTTGCTGTGGCTTGCTACAGCAATGACTTCGTGTGTGGGCACTGCTCCTACCAAGGAAATGCGACTGATTGATTCATTGAATCAAGTGGCATATTCTTATCGTTATAAGGATCTGGATTCATCCTGTCATGCAGCTTCGCAAGCTTACCGTGAAGTAAGACTCTATAAACAAGGCAAAGCGGAAGCATGCAATAACTTGGGATTCTGTGCTTTTATGCGGATGGATTTTGAACAAGCCGTGAAGTATCATCAGGAAGTCTATGGCATGACCAAGAATGAACTGGAATTGCTTATTGCCGATATCGGTTTGATGAAAATATATCAGCGCACCGCATTGAATAAAGAGTTTTACGACTACCGCAATAGTGCGCTGCGCCGTATGAAACGAATAGCCGAAGATAATAATCTATTCGTAGATAAGCATGAGCGGATGCGTTTGAACTACGCACGTTCCGAATTCAATATTGTTTCTGCCGTTTACTACTATTACTTGCAGCAGCGTCCTGAAGCTATGGCCTGCATCAACGAAGTGTCGGAAAATGAAGAGTTGGCGGCAGATACCAATCAATTGCTATACTATCACTATATAAAAGGATCTGCTGCGCTGTGCGAAGTTGAGACCTTGGACGAACAGCGTTTGTGTGAGTTCGATGAACTATACACGACATGGCTTTTGGCCTCACGCAAGGGGTATCCTTACTTTGAGGGGAATGGCGTACAAGGACTTGCCAACCTGATGTCCGCACCGGATAATTATGAGTTCTTTCAAAATCGCCGTTCCCATGCACTGAAGCAATTCGGTGTACCGGTAGATTCTTTACTTCCTATGCGGTTGGGGCAGTTGGCATTACAGAACTTCCGTCAATACAACGATTTATATCAGATTGCGGGAGCTTATGTTTCTATCGGGAAATATCTGAATGCGCATGGCAGGTATGAAGAAGCACTGGATACACTGAAAACAGCCTTGGAATGTGTGAACGACCACCATCGCCTATACTATAATTGCCATGACAGTCTGGATTGGTTGAAAGCTTATGATACCCGGGATACAATTTATGCTGAAAAAGCATGGATAGAGCATAAGTTGAAGACGGTACCCGAGTGGATATCACGTATTCGCGAACAGTTGAGCGTATCTTACGCCGGGCTGGAGATGAAAGAAAAGTCTGACTACAACCGTAATATATATTTGGATATTCTCGAAGATACCCGTCAGGATAAAGAACTGGAGAGCCGGTACACGGCATTAGAAAATGAAGCAAGGCAGTTGAATGTATTACTATTCTTTATTATTATAGGCTTTGTCGGGGTACTTTTATTCTTTTGGTTCTTCAATAAGCGTTCGAAAGTAAAAAACAAGTTGCACCTGCTGCGCTTGCAACAAATGCTAGAGATTTGTCAAAAGATAACAGCTTCCATTCCGGCCGATGCCCAGACGGAGGAGGAGGTAATCGATGCTATTCAAACGGCTGTAGCCCCGGAAATGGAGGAGTTATTTGGTGTGAGTGATATTCGCATAGATAACGGGCAACTTGTATTTCCAAAGCATATAAGTAAGGATGAACAGGCGATGGTGAAAGTCATAACGCCCTATATACAATGGGCTTTGGACAATGGAATGACTTCAATTTCCTTGGGAGATGAACGCAAAAGATTGGAGAAGCAACGTTATATACATGAACAACATATAGCCGGAAATAAACGGCAGAATCTGATAAAAAAGGCGTGCATGTCTATAGTCAACGGCATTCATCCCTATATTGACCGCATTATTAACGAAGTACATAAGTTAACGCAAAAAGGTTTTATCAAGGACGAGAATATCAAGAACGAAAAGTATCAGTATATTGATGAATTGGTAACTACAATCAATGAATACAATGACATTCTTGCCTTATGGATTAAAATGAAACAAGGCTCATTAAGCCTGAATATCGAGAATTTCGAATTGAATGAACTTTTTGAACTGATACGGAAAGGTAACCGGGCTTTTCAACTGAAGCAGCAACAGCTGGATGTGGCTCCAACTGATGCTTATGTAAAAGCAGATAAAGCCTTGACGCTTTTCATGATAAATACACTAGCCGAAAATGCCCGCAAATATACTCCTCAAGGTGGAACCGTAAAAGTATATGCCCGCCGGGAAGCTGACTATGTGGAAATCTCTGTAGAAGATAATGGTCGCGGATTATCCCCCAAAGATGTTTCGTGCATTGTTGGTGAAAAAGTGTACGATTCAAAAAACATCGGCATGAGTGATGCTCCGAACCGGGATGAATTGTGGAAAAACAAAGGAAGTGGTTTCGGATTAATGAACTGCAAAGGCATTATTGAAAAATACCGGAAGACGAATAATATTTTTAGAGTTTGCCTTTTTAATGTAGAAAGCACTTTGGGAAAAGGTAGCCGTTTTTATTTCCGGTTGCCTACAGGAGTTCGCAAAACTCTTACCGCATGGATGTTGTGTTTGTATTTAGGGTTGTCCTCTTGCGGCAATGCAATGATAGAGAACGCTTCAGGTAAAATAGCGTCTGATTCCATAGCATTAGCTGTGCAGAATGATTATGAAACCCTGCTGGACGTAGCTTCCGATTTTGCCAACAACGCATATTATGCTAATATAGACGGAAATTATGAGCAGGCATTACAATATGCGGATTCTGCCATCTATTATTTGAATGCTCATTATGGAAAATATGCCCAGTCTCCGCATCATTTTATGAAATTAACGGGCGACGGCCAATCTGCCGAATTAGCTTGGTGGAATGAAATGTTCAATTCGGATTTTCATGTAATTCTAGATGTACGTAACGAAGCCGCCGTAGCATTTCTAGCTTTGAAACAGTGGGATAATTATAGTTACAATAATACAGCATACGCTTCTTTGTATAAATTATTAGGTGAAGACCAGTCGTTGGAGGATTATTGCCGGCAATTGGAACGCTCCACTAATAATAAAATGGTGGGAGTAATATTAGGGGCTGCCCTTCTATTTGCGCTGTTGTTGGGCTATTACATCCTTTATTACCGCAAGCGGATGGTGAATCGATGGAATCTGGAGCAGGTGTTGGAAATTAACAAGCAGGTATTTGCCACCTCTCTGCTTTCAACTCCCGAAACCGATGAAATGCTGCAACGTGAAGAAAGTACGTTAAAAGAAATTCCCAGGCAGATAGTGAAAGCTGCGTTTGATGCAGTCAATGAGCTATTGAGTATCGACCGCTTGGGGATAGCAGTCTATAACGAAACGGCTCATCGTCTTGAATTTACATCCAACCCTCCGGAAGCACAAGAAGATGCACTTTGGAAAGAAAAGATGCGTCGATGCTTTGAAGAGCAAGTATATCTGGCAGAAAAGAGCTTGCAAGCGTTGCCACTGATAATAGAAGCCGGAGGAGTTTCCCGTTGTATCGGTGTGTTGTGTTTAGAGCGTCGGGAAGGGACTGAACGTGAGAGCGATCATCTGCTTTTGGAGCTGATAGCACGTTACGTTACCATCGTTATATTTAATGCCGTAGTAAAACTGGCTACCAAATACAGAGACATTGAGATGGCACAGGATGAAACTCGTCGCGCCTCTTGGGAAGATAGTTTGCTGCATGTGCAGAATATGGTATTGGATAATTGCCTTTCAACCATAAAGCATGAAACCATCTATTACCCCAATAAGATAAAGCAACTGATAGGCAAATTGCGTTCGGGACAACTGACAGAAGTGGAAGAATATGAAAATATAACAGCAATAGGCGAGTTGATTGAATACTATAAAGGTATCTTTACCATTCTTAGTTCGTGCGCTTCCCGCCAACTGGAAGAAGTAACATTCAGACGTTCGGTTATACCGGTTGCCGATCTTATGAACGCTGCCGAAAAATATTTCCGTAAAGTAAAGAGAGGCAACATAAATTCTATTACTTTTGAAACTGAAATGTTAGACGAGCGTGTGATCGGTGACAAGAATCAGTTGGATTTTCTTTTGGAAAATCTGATTGACGAAGCGCTTACAGTGCCTCTTGATGGAGAAATCTCATTACAAGGTGCAGTAGATGGAGAATATATACGTTTCTTATTTACGGATATGCGCCGGAAGAAATCGCGGGAAGAATTGAATCAACTCTTTTATCCGAATCTGATGCGTATGACAGCCGGTGAGAAAGGGAAATTGCATGGAACGGAATATCTGGTTTGCAAGCAAATCATCCGCGATCACGATGAGTTTGCCGGCCGTCGTGGATGCCGTATCAATGCTGAGCCGGGTGAAAATGGTGGCTACACGGTATATTTCACTATACCCCGACGAAGCTAGCAGATAAAGAAAAAGGGCTTTATACACAAATACCTGCGTGACCGTATGCAGATAAGTGCGTCAGCCTACACAGATAAGTGCGTTGCATGAAGCAGATATCTGTATGGAATACTTTATAATTCAGATTGTAATAAATAGGATTATATACATATATATGGAAGGAAATAAATTTAAAGTTATCATCGTTGAAGATGTTAAACTGGAATTGAAAGGTACAGAGGAAATCTTTCGTCACGAAATACTTGATGCTGAGGTGATTGGCACTGCCATGACCGAAAAGGAGTTTTGGCCCTTGATTGAGGCGAATGTACCCGATTTAGTATTGCTTGATTTAGGCTTGGGAGGTTCTACAACCATAGGTGTAGACATTTGCCGTAATATATTCAAACGTTATCCCGGTGTACATGTACTGATATTCACCGGAGAAATTCTGAATGAGAAGTTGTGGGTCGATGTTCTTGACGCCGGTGCCGATGGTATTATCTTGAAAACGGGAGAACTCCTCACTAAAACAGATGTACAAGCTGTAATGGATGGAAAAAAACTTGTATTCAACTATCCGATCTTAGAAAAAATAGTGGAACGCTTCCGCAGATCAGTGCTGAATGACGCTAAACGTCAGGAAGCTATCATCAGTTACGACATTGATGAGTATGATGAGCGTTTCCTTCGTCATTTAGCTTTAGGCTACACCAAAGATATGATAGCCAATTTAAAGGGAATGCCCTTTGGTGTTAAATCTTTAGAGAAACGACAGAATGACTTGGTAGGACGTCTTTTTCCTGCCAGCGAACGGGTAGGAGTGAATGCAACTCGTCTGGCTGTAAGGGCGTTGGAACTTCGTATTTTAGATATTGATAATCTGGAAGCTGACGACGAATAACTTTTCGTTAACTAAGGGACTATGAAGAATAAATGGCACATGCCGCATCCTGCAACGATGTTCTTCCTGTTAACGCTGGCGGTCATCTTTTTGTCATGGATATTCGATATCTATGGAATCAGTGTGATTCAGCCCGATACGGGAGAAGCAATACACATACAAAGCTTGTTGAGCCCGGAAGGTATTCGCTGGCTGCTGCGTCATGTAATAACGAATTTCACGGGTTTTGCGCCGCTGGGGTTGGTTATTGTGGCTATGTTTGGCATAGGGGTAGCCCAACATTCGGGCTTTATTGATGCTTGTATTCGTAGAGGAGTGAGAAAGCATCGGGATCAATGGCGCATTATTCTTTGGGTAATAGTTTCAGGATTATTATCCAATGTGATAGGGGATGTGGGCTATGTTATTATGATACCTATTGCCGCAACCCTGTTCCAGTCTGTGGGACTGCACCCCATCGGAGGAATTATCACTTCATACGTTTCTACTGCTTGTGGATATAGCGCTAATGTATTTTTAAGCACTTTGGACCCTATGCTGTCTGCTATGACACAAGAAGCCGCCGATATGGCCAATATCGCTCCTGTGCAGACTGGACCTTTGTGTAACTATTATTTTTTCGGGTTTTCTACTTTCATACTGGCAGTCATTGTTTATTACATTACCCGTAAGAGCCTGTTGCCCATGTTAGGAGAGTATGCGGGAAATGTCAGCTTCGACGGGTATAAACAACTATCACGCAAGGAACGCAGAGCAATGCTGAGTGCTCTATTTGTTGGGCTGATTTACATGACTGTTATTTTGTGGGCTACTTTTTCTTCATGGGGAATATTGCGAGGCGTTAATGGAAGTTTGATCCGTTCTCCATTTATTATTGGAATTCTGTTTATACTATCATTCGGCATCGGCTTAATGGGAATGGTGTATGGCTTTGCCTCGGGACGTTATCGCAAAGACGGGGATGTGATTGAAGGATTCACGCAGCCGATGAATTTGCTGGGAGTTTATTTTGTGATAGCCTTTTTTGCGTCACAATTGTTTGCCTGTTTTGAGTATTCCCGTTTGAACAAATGCCTGGCAATAATGGGAGCGGATATGCTTTCTTCTGTCCATTTGGACAGTTTGTGGACGCTGATTTTATTTATTGTATTCTCGGCGCTTGTCAATTTGATTATGGTTTCGGCTACTGCCAAGTGGGCTTTTATGTCTTTCATCTTTGTTCCTGTATTGGCAAGTAAAGGCATTTCACCGGATATCACACAGTGTGCCTTCCGCATTGGTGATAGCGCGACAAATGCCATTACTCCTTTTATGTTCTACATGCCGTTGGTGCTGACTTATATGCAGCAATACGATAAACAGACCACCTATGGCTCGCTACTTAAATACACTTGGAGATATACTTTGATTATTCTCGTTGCTTGGACGGCATTATTTATACTTTGGTATATAAGTGGCTTACCATTAGGGCTGTAAGCGTTATTACTGATTTGGATATATTGGATTTCCGGTTTCGTCCACATCCGTCCAGTCTTTAATGCTGGCATCAGAAAACGATACTGTATTTCCATCTATAATAGCACTGAAAACATATGAGAAACCACCGGCAAGTTTGCCATGTGTCGGTATGTTTGCAGTATAAGTTCTCGGTTCGGTTTCTCCATTTGCCAGTATCTTCAAAGTTAGGGGCATTGGATCATCGCTTGTGATGGGTAATATGATAGCCTGGGCTAAGAATTTATTAATACCCATACTAAAAGGTACATCATCATAGGTGCGAGCGGGATCGATAATGCCTATTTGCAAATGAAGGCTGGCTCCTGGAGTTGGAGGCAAAATTGTAGCCGAAATCAAACTATCCAGTATCAAATTCTCTCCGGCAGATACTTCAATAACTACTTGTGTGGATACATGCTGAAATACAATGGGAACATGTACTTGTGAAGTAGTTACATCTTGATCAAGGTTTTCCCACCACAGGTAATCAATACCATTTTTTAGGGGCTCTGTATCTCCATTGTTAACTTCAGGAGGGGCAGACAATGAATTGGTTGATAGAGCATACATATTATAAGTACCATTGTTCAAATACATTTTGTAGCCTTTCACTCCGGTAAGCATCCCTGCCGAAGCTGTTATGTAATAACCATCGGCAAAAGGATCACTAAGCCTGCTATCAGTAGTCTTAAAAGAATAGATTTGGCTCACCACTCCTTTAGGCATGGGAGACATAGCGCGTGTCATATGACGGCTTTCAAGCGAGGCAGAAAAAGAAACAAGTACATTCCCTTCTTGCGGATTGTCATTGTTCGAATCATTGTCTGGTGACCAACCATAGATATAGGTCTCATTCTTTGCACATCCTGCTAACAGTAGTAGGGTACAAATAAAAATAGAAAATTTTCTCATTTTGTTTGTTCTGAATTAGGTTATAAATCCTAATAACAGTCAAATTCTGAGTTAGTTTAAAATGATAGAGATATTTCATGTTTCAAACGGAAACAGAGAATGAGGATCAACGTAAGAATCTGAGGGATTTCGTTTTTATGCATATAATTTAGTCAATCTGTACAAGAAGAACGCTTTATCTCTTACTCCTCTAAAAAAAGCAGTTAACTAAATGGCAAGAGACTAAAATAGAACTTGGTGGCTGGGCATTTGGTGTTATTATTGCCTTTGTTTTAATAATAGTGATGTGGCTTGTATATAAGAAATTTAAAAAGTAGAAGTTGTACTTGTAGCGACAAGTGTTTGCCTCGGCTCGAAAGGGTCGGTTTTTTTGCGTTTTAAATGCTTATTTATGTCGTTCATTGGCAGCTTTTGGTCGTTTAGAAAATAAATTTGGTTGCTTTCTTCTTATTTCCTAAATTTATCCATTATTTAAAATGTAAGTGATATGGGAGAATATGGTAGGGAACAGAGGAATCAACTGAGTAGGGTTATTGCTAATAGTAAGTTGAGAGGAGTCCAATTGAAGATTTTTGTGGACAACAGAAGTAAAGCTAATAGTTTTATTAATAATAGTTTGGTTAGAAATCGGGAATGTCAAACTAATAAAAATATTATATTGCAAGCCAAATGGGGATGGAATAGAAAGCAGAAGGATGGTGAAGCACATTATTGCTATCCTGACAATAATAATTTAGATACTTATAGTTTGGGTGGAAAATTCCAAGTCGATGCAACGAATCCTCATATAACAAAATTTGGGAAACTTGATGCAAAGGATAGTGGAGATCATGTTACGCTTATACATAAAGACACTGAAGAACATTTTAATTATTCGTTAGTTAATGGATATTCTATTCTTCCTACTGCCAAAGATTTGAATGATAGTGATGTTGAGGATATGTGTAATTATTCAGCAGCGGCACTGTCAGATTATTACGACGAGAAAGTACCACCTCCTCCACCTCCTGTTGTTACTAGACCTGCTTTGCCCTCTTTGTCAATAGTGAAAAAGACTAAAACCCCGTAGCGGCTCAACTACGGGGCGGTGTCAATTTAAAACGCACTATGAAATGCGAATTGAGCCTAATTTTTTGCTTAGATCATTTAGAGCGTTATTTAGTCTTTCTTTTTCTTCTTCTGTAAACTTATTAGGTTTGCCATTAACAATACAGCCGTTAATCTTGTTGTTGAGCCATTGTTTGGATTTCCCGAAATAGGTTTTAGCAATATAGGACAACGAAATAAAGCCGCTAATATCTGCAAGTTGTTGGCGTACAGTTAACTCATTTTTGACTTGGTTTAGCTCATTTCCTATTTCTTCATAACATTGCATAACGAAGTCTGCAATGATATCGCCGTCGCTTTCAGATGGATAAAGTTTGTTTATCTCATCTACTTTTGTTTGAAAGTCTATTTCCCTTGTCGGGCTATTAGAACTCATTATTAGTTTTAAAGCTTCTAGCTCTTTTAGCAAGGTTTTCATATTTCATATAGTTTTTAGTTCTCCCCCAGAGGGAGAATGATTTTACTTCTTTTCTAATTTCTTCAAAGCGTCCTCAATCGTTTTTAAGTCTTTTTCAAGTTGCCTTTTACGGTCAAGTACTGCGTTCATTTTGCTTTCGCTAATAGTTCGACCACTATTGAAGATGTATTCCAACATTTTCATTTCTGCCTTTTTTTTCATTAGTAGATCAAGAAAGAACTCTTTTTCATTCGTAATATTATTCGTTTCAAATTGACAATATAAAGATAATATACCATTGTATATTATGCAAGTTGTTAAGCATTTATTTTTTATTTCTCCTTATTATATTTGATTTACATCATCATTATTTGCATTTGATTTCGTAAGTTTATAAAGTCCTCAAATACTTCGGGATGTTGAGTGTATTCAATAACACGCCTTATCGCTGCATCTGCTTGCTGTGGTTTGACTTTTACGTAGGAGTTGATAGTTACGTTTTACAGAATGTCCTAAACAATACTCTATAATGGGGTAGGGTATAGCTATTTCTGAGGCGAATTGCGCAAAGGTCTTTCGGGCTGAATAAAAAGATATATTGCTTTGCAGGTTTAAGTCTTTAGCAAGTTTTTTGAGGCAGCTATTGATATATCTGCACAAATTTCCGTATGTAAATTTATACCCTAATTCTAAAAGTCCTCCTTCCCCTATATACTTGTTAATGATTACTCTTGCTTCGAGCTGGATGGGAATGCGTGTTACTCTATCTCTTCTTCTATGCTCTGAGCTTTTTTTTCTCATGTAATCAACCTCATTTCCACTAAAATCCATTTGAACAATATCGGCAAGGTTTGCACCGCCAATATAAAATGAAAGCAGAAACATATCTTTGGCAATGGTATATCTTTTGCTTTGTGTTACATCCGAATCTCTAATCTTTATAAAATCAGAAATACTTATATCCAATTCTCTAATATCAGGCGTGGGTATCTTTGTATAAGCGAACGGATGTATCTCACATTTTATCAATCCGTATCTTATAGCTTCGTTTACGCGCGCTTTGATTTGAGACAAGCGTATTTGTCTATTACCATCACTATAGCTTTTCCGCTTCATCCAGTTATCAAAATGTTCAATAGTGATATGATTCATTATCACAAAAGGCAATTCACCTTCTGCAAGCAAGAAAACTCTTAATGTTTCTTGGAGCATCTTTGCATGACCGTTTCTCCCATCTCCTACAAGTTCCGAAATGCGTTTTCTTAGAAAGTCTGTAAATGTAGATGCGGATTGTGTAACTTTGTCCTTTTGTGTAATTATAAGCTTTAATTGCGTAGCTGTATAGGTATCATAGTTTTCGATTTCTTCTATGCGTTCTTTGTACTTCTTTATTTCAAATAAAATTCTTTTGTTCATTAAAGAAGCATCCGAACGAGCTACTATTTTCCCGTTATACCATTGGCATAAATCGGATATTTCGTACTGCGTTTTAATGTACGCTTTTTCTTTCTTTGCCGCAATGCGTACAAAGATAGGGTACGTTCCCTCTGCACTTTTCCGTGCTGCTAATACTGTTGCTGAAATTTTCGCCATAACTATTAAAAATTTCGACACCCCTTTTTCGACACCCTTTTTGCTCCACGGGTGAAAATCGTGCCGTTTTTTTTAATAGCTTTTGGCTATTTTTGGATAGAAAATAAGAGACTTAAAATCTGTATATCAAACGATTATTTAAGTCTCTTTAGAATGTGATTCCGTTGCGATTCGAACGCAAGACCCACGCCTTAGAAGGGCGTTGCTCTATCCAGCTGAGCTACGGAACCATCCTTAATTGCGGTGCAAAGGTACGCTTTTTTGTGTAAACTGCAAATATTCGTATCTAAAATATTTATTGCAATGCAGTTTTGTAATCAAAAAAGAGCGACCTTTATCACTCTTCCTTTGGTACACCCTCAGGGACTCGAACCCTGGACCCATTGATTAAGAGTCAATTGCTCTACCAGCTGAGCTAAGAGTGCATACGATCTTCTTTGTTAGCGGGTGCAAAAGTAGTCCTTTTTATTTATTTAGCCAAACAAAAGACGGTATTTTTTCGATGAAATCGGCTTTTTTATTCGAATTCATAAAGATCAGAAGGAGTGGTACGCTTTAATGCGCATAACTGTAGGTCTTTACCTACGATGATACCTTTCTCTCTCAATTTCCATTCAACAGTTTTATATGCCAATTCAGGATGGTTATTGTCCTTACTTAAATGACAAAGCCAAATATATTGCAGATGCTCCGTAATATTATCAGCCAAAAACTCTGCGGTAGCAATATTGCTCATGTGACCGGTGCGGCTGATAATTCGTTCTTTTAGATATTGGGGATAAGTGCCCATACGTAACATTTCCTCATCATAATTGGCTTCGAGAATTAAATAATTCGCTTTGCAAATATATTCGGCGGCGGTTGGGGTGATTTCACCAAGGTCGGTGAGGAAAGAAAACACCTTTCCATCGATTTCAATACAATAACCTACGTTGTCTGTACCATCATGAGGAACTTCAAAAGACTCGATACGGAAATCTTCCAACTGCATAGCCTGCTGCTTTTCCAAGTAGCGAACGGAGGTGTGCAGCTTTTCGGTCATGCAATAACTCTTGTTGATTCCTTCGTGAATGCGGGCAGTAGTATAGACGGGGATATTCAGTTTCTCACCCAGTCCACCTACAGCCTTTATATGGTCTGCATGGTCGTGGGTGACAAATACGGCACGTATCATTTCCATATTGACGCCAACGTCTTTCAGTCCTTTCTTAATAGTGCGTACCGCAATACCGGCATCAATAAGTATTCCGTATTTTTCTGTGCCTATATAATAGCAGTTGCCGCTACTTCCGCTTGCGAGACTTATAAATTTTACTTTCATCTTGATTTCCTTAATTACAAAAAGCCGCCACTTTCAGACAAAGTGACGGCAAAGATAGTGCGACCTATCTTCGCATTGGGTCGCAAATATACATAAAATATGCAATATACGGTCCTATGCTTTCTTCTTTTTGTCGATGAATTCGGTTGTTTTAGCAAAAATCAATAAAGCGATAGCTGCTACTAACCCGATAGCGGCGAAGTAGTACCAAATGTAATGTGCATTAGCACTGGCTGCTTCCCATGCTTCACGGGTTTCGAACAAGGCCGGATCAGGGCAATACTTGGTGAGCAATACACCGGCTATACCGAATCCGAAGATGGAGGACAAAAAGGAGTGAAGGTGACTGAAACCAAGATACATACCTTCTTCACCCTTGGGGGCCTGTAAAGAGAAATATTCCAAATAACGGGGAGAAATAAAACATTCTGCCAACGCCTGCACCACAATACCCAGTACCATCATTAGTGTGATATTACTCATACCCATAATCAGATCATTGCCTAACAAATTCCCGCATGCCATCAGCAAAGCCGAGATCGGAATCAGGAACATTCCTATATTCATGGAAGTGATGGCTGTACGTTTAGCCATCCATTTAGTGATAAGGCTTACCAAGCAGACAACAACGAACGGATTTACATTGGCTATCCATCCCGGCTTTGCAGTTTCACCTGCCATACGTATTACATATTTAGGCATAGTGGCGTACAATTGCTGCTGTACCATCCAAAAGCCTGTTATAATCAGGATGAGAATCAGCAAACGCCAGTTCGTAATGATACGAAGAAAACCTTGCCCGATTTCGCGCATGCTTTTACCTTCGCCTGCTGTATGGGTTGATTTGTACAGTAGGATAACGGCAAGTAAGGCTAATATGGTCATTGTTGCCGAGAAGAAGTTAATATAAATATAAGCTTGTTCGCCAATGGCATTACGAAGTGGATCGACGATGGTTTTTCCGGTGAATGCACCGATGTTCACCATCATGTAGAAGATGGAATATCCGCGTGCCCGGCTAGCTTCAGTGGTTTCTTTGGCTACCGATCCGGAAATGATGGATTTTATGAACGAACCGCCTACCATGATAACAAACAGAACAGGCACAATCATCCAGCGGTCATTACTGTCCGGCAGTCCGGTGAAACGGGTTGTTTCTCCATATTGTACCAATCCCGCAGCTTCGAGCAGAGTGGGGAGTAATCCTAGGCCCAGATATCCGATAGAAAGTAAAGAGAAGGCTATAATCATTGACTGGCGGAAACCTATTTTATCGGCGTACGCTCCGGTAAAGATAGGCAATAAATAGAGCCCTCCCGAGAATAAGCCGGATATCATACTTGCTTCAAAATCATTGAAACCTAAAATGTTGGAAAGATAAATGGTGAGAACAATAAATACGGCATAATATGCCATGCGTTCGAACAGTTCTACTGTGTTGCTTACCCAAAAGGCTTTACTGAAACCTTTGGAGGTAGTTTGGGGTGATTGTATCATCCTTTACTAAATTAATTATTATGTGTTAAATGAAAATAATTGCAAAAATACGATTTTAGAGCATAAGTTGCTAAATACTGACGTAACTTTGTGCTAAAGATATGAAATAACAGTATAAACGAGCAATTAATGAAGGATAAAATAAAATTTGTAGCTTTTGATGCAGACGATACACTTTGGGAGAATGAACTTTATTTCCAAGAGTTTGAACAGGAATTTTGCAAGCTTCTAGGCAGATATATGCCTGCCGATTCCATATCGAGAGAGTTGTTCGATACAGAGATGAAAAACCTGTATATGTATGGTTACGGGTTGAAAAGCATGATGCTCAGCATGATTGAGACTGCCTGCCGGATATCGGCTAACAGTGTAGATATTCATTGTATTGAGGATATTATAAAGTATGGGCAGGAGCTTCTGCAAAGACCGGTTGCATTATTGGAAGGTGTAGAAGAAGTCCTCCTGCAACTTCGCGGGAAGTATAAGTTAGTGTTGGCAACTAAAGGAGATTTGTTTGACCAAAAGAGAAAAGTGGTCAGTTCAGGATTACAAGAGTGTTTTTTCCACATAGAGATAATGACTGATAAGAAGTGTGCTGATTATCAAAAGCTATTAGCTCATTTAGGTTGTCAACCGGAGGAGTTCCTGATGATAGGTAATTCTGCTAAATCAGACATTCTTCCTGTATTGAAGCTTGGAGGATGTGCGGCTCATGTTCCTCATCATATTACTTGGGCGCACGAACAGCTTGAAGGTAAAATAGATCATCCGGATTGCATTTTGTTGGGGAGTATTCGTGAGATTCTGCCTATTCTAGATGGAGCGGTTGAAATAACCGATTAGAATATACCACTTTCCCCCCCTTCAAGAGACTGAGGGGGGAAGTGAATACTATTAGATAGAATGATGATTTCTCTTTAGAACCGGAAGAAGTTCTTAGCATTGTTATAACTGATATCTTCAATCATCTGATTTACGCGTTCCATTTCGCTATACGGGATCTCACCGTTTTCGACATCACGACCTACGAGATTGCACAGCGTACGGCGGAAATATTCGTGACGCGGATAGGAGAGGAAGGAGCGGGAATCCGTCAGCATACCTACAAAGCGACTCAGCAAACCAAGCACGGAAAGTGCGTTCATCTGCTTTTCCATACCATCTTTCTGATCGAGGAACCACCAGCCCGAACCGAACTGAATCTTTCCGGGTACCGTGCCATCCTGGAAGTTACCCAGCATTGTTGCAATTACTTCATTGGCACACGGATTCAAGTTGTAAAGAATGGTTTTAGTCAGTTTGTCTTCGGAATTGAGACGGTCGAGAAATTTGGACAGAGCTTTGGCGGTAGCGAATTCACCGATAGAATCGAAGCCTGTATCAGCGCCAATCAGCTTGAACATTTTACTGTTATTGTTGCGGATGGTGCCGTAATGGAACTGTTGTGTCCAGCCTTTTTCCCAATCCATTTCGCCAAACACCACCAACATAGCAGACTTGAACTTCAGAATCTCTTCTTTACTTAGTGCGGTGCCTCCATATACCTTATTGAATATAGCTTTGATTTCGGCATCCGTATAGTCTTCGGCATAGAACTCCTCGATACCGTGGTCGGACAGCTTACAGCCTTGTGCGGCAAAGAAGTCATGACGTTTGCGCAAGGCAGCAACCATATCGTCGAAATTAGAGATAGCAACCCCGCTTACTTCCGCTAATTTTTCAACGTATGCACGGAAATCGGAGGGTACTTCCACGGACATGGCTTTGTCGGGACGCCAAGTAGGAAGCATCTTCACCTCAAAACCGCTCTCACGAGTTTTAATGTGATACTCCAAAGAATCTACCGGATCATCTGTGGTACAAACGGCTTCAACCTGATAATGACGCATCAAGCCGCGAGCGGAATATTCGGGCTGCTTCAACTTCTCGTTACATTCATCAAATATCTCACGGGCTGTTTTCGGACTTAATATTTTATTGATGCCAAAAGCGGTCTTCAACTCCAGGTGAGTCCAGTGATACAGAGGGTTGCGGAAGGTATAGGGAACCGTTTCCGCCCACTTCTCGAACTTTTCCCAGTCGGTGGTATCTTTGCCGGTACAGAAACGTTCGTCCACGCCATTGGTACGCATAGCACGCCACTTGTAATGATCGCCGCCCAGCCAGATTTCTGTTAATGATTTAAACTGATAGTCATCCGCTACCAATTGGGGGTTCAAATGACAGTGATAATCGATGATCGGCATTTTTGCCGCATGTTCGTGGTACAACTTCTGTGCAGTTTCTGTTTGCAACAGGAAGTTTTCATCCATAAAGTCTTTCATTTTCTTGTGTTTTAAGTATCTAATATTATTACCATTTCTAAAGTATGCCTATACAATGCTGAATGTAAGCAAGATAGATGCGGTTTTGCTTTTTACTTTCATTAACCGTTATCGAACACAAAAGTAGATGTTTTACTTGGAGGAACAAAATAATTCGTATCTTTGCGGCAATAATTCATAATATTTAAGCTTTAAGACGCAGCACCTTTATTACGCAAAAATGGAGAACAACAACTATACCATTAAAGACATAGCACGCATGGCCGGTGTGTCTGCCGGAACTGTAGACCGGGTGCTCCACGACCGTGGCGACGTATCTGCCGCCAGCAAGGAGAAAGTAAAAAGGGTACTCGATGAAATCAATTATCAGCCCAACATGTTTGCTATCGGTTTGGCGGCTAAAAAACGGTATCGTGTAGCTTGTATGATACCTTATTATATAGAACACGATTATTGGCATGCTGTGGCACAAGGCATCGATCGTGCGGCTCAAGAACTACGCCCGTTTAATGTTGGGGTAGATTATATCTACTATCTCCATGCCGACAAGACTTCTTATCAGGAAGCCTGTGCTATTGTTCGCCAAGAGATGATAGACGCTGTACTGATAGCTCCTAACTTCCGCGAAGAAACCACCGAACTAACTGTTTGGCTGGAGAAGAAAGATATTCCGTATGTATTTATAGATTTCAACATGGAGCAGACGCATCCACTATGTTACATCGGTCAGGAATCAAAAACAAGCGGTTACATGGCTGCAAAGATCTTGATGCAATACTATGAGAAGGGTCGGGAAGTCGTTCTCTTCCTGAATAATCAAAAAAATAGTCCTGCCGAGATTCAGATGCAGCGCCGCATGGAAGGGTTTATGGAATATTTGTCCGATGGATACGGCGATTTGATGGTGCACGATATCGTTCTCCATAAGGAAGACGCCGAAGGCAATAAGCTCCTCTTAGACCGCTTTTTCTCCGAACATCCGCAAGCCTTGCTGGGTGCTGTTTTCAACTCAAGAGTGTACGAAGTGGCTGATTACCTGAGTGAAAATCACCGGAAGCTGGCAGGATTAGTAGGTTATGACCTTTTGCAAAAGAATGTGGAGCATTTGCGGCAGGGCAGGGTAAACTATATCATCGGGCAACGTCCGGGGCTGCAAGGATATTACGGTGTAAAGGCTTTGTGCAATCATACGGTATTCAAAAAGGCGGTCACTCCCGTAAAGTATATGCCCATCGACATTCTAATGAAAGAGAATATCGACTTCTATTTTGAATTTGAATAAACTGAATCATATCAATCATTTAAATCTTTTTTCAGATGAAAGCATTAAACCAAAACACGGCTCCTAAAGCACAGCGCCCGGAGCGCATTATCCAGTTCGGCGAAGGAAACTTTTTACGCGCATTTATTGACTGGATCGTCTACAACATGAACCAAAAAGCGGACTTCGACAGCAGTGTCGTAGTGGTGCAACCCATTGATAAAGGCATGGTAGATCTGTTGAACGCGCAAGACAACCTCTATCACGTAAACCTGCAAGGGCTGGACAAAGGCGAAACGATCAACAGTCTGACGATGATCGACGTTATAAGCCGTTCGCTGAATCCTTATTCTCAAAACGACGAATTCATGAAACTTGCCGAACAACCCGAAATGCGTTTCGTGATTTCCAATACCACAGAAGCCGGAATAGCTTTCGGTCCGTCTTGCAAACTAACAGACGCTCCCGCCGCTTCATACCCCGGTAAACTGACTCAATTGCTTTATCATCGATTCAAAACCTTCAACGGTGACAAGACCAAAGGTCTGATTATCTTCCCCTGCGAACTTATCTTCCTGAACGGACATAAGCTGAAAGAAACCATCTACCAATACATCGAACTGTGGCAACTGGGCGATGCATTCAAAACCTGGTTTGAAGAAGCCTGCGGTGTTTACGCAACGTTGGTAGACCGTATTGTACCCGGATTTCCACGCAAAGATATAGCCGCCATCAAAGAGAAGCTGCAATACGATGACAATTTGGTGGTACAAGCTGAAATCTTCCATCTGTGGGTCATCGAAGCCCCGCAGGAAGTAGCCCAAGAGTTCCCGGCCGATAAAGCCGGTTTGAATGTGTTGTTTGTTCCTTCCGAAGCGCCTTATCACGAAAGAAAGGTAACGCTTTTGAACGGGCCTCACACTATTTTATCTCCCGTAGCATACCTTTCAGGCGTGAATATTGTTCGTGACGCTTGCCGGCATACGGTAATCGGCCGTTACATTCACAAAGTGATGTTCGAGGAACTGATGGAAACACTCAACTTGCCGAAAGATGAACTGAAGAAGTTTGCCGAAGATGTACTGGAGCGTTTCAACAACCCGTTTGTCGACCATGCCGTTACCAGTATCATGCTGAACTCTTTCCCGAAATATCAGACGCGCGACTTGCCCGGTTTGAAAACATATCTGCAACGCAAAGGCGAGTTGCCTAAAGGATTAGTTCTCGGTTTAGCAGCCATCATTACATACTACAAGGGTGGTGTTCGTGAAGATGGTGCGGAAATCACACCTAACGATGCTCCCGAAATCATGCAATTACTGAAAGACTTGTGGGCAACAGGTGATACGCAGAGGATAGCAGCAGGCGTTCTTGGCGCAACTTTCATTTGGGGAGAAGACTTGAATGTCATTCCGGGACTTGCTGCCGCCGTAAAAGCCGACTTAGATTCCATCCAAGCTAAAGGCATGTTAGAAACGGTAAAAGGAATACTCTGAGATAATAGAGTAAAATAGATGATGTATTTACCTCGAACAGATGATGCGTTTGGGGTAAATACATGATGTATTTGAGCTAAATAGATGATGCGTTTAGGGCAAACAGATGATGCGTTTTAATCGGATTGATTATCAGCTCATTCCGCCCCACGCAAGATGAAAGTAGTTGCTCCAATGGTAACAATGGCGCCATCTTCAATGCGTATGCGGTCTTTACCTCCTAAAATTTCATTATTCAAGAAGGTTCCTGTCAGACTGGGCGCATCGCGGAGCGTATAAACTAAACCGCCCTGATTGTTTCGCTTTACATTAATGATGCAATGGCGGCGGTCCATACTCATGTCAGAGCTTTCAATCGGAACATTAATAACCGTTCCTACGCAACGACGCCCTATAATATTATCACCTTCTTGCAGTGGCAATACCTGTTTGAAACCGAATACATTCTCTATCACCGTAATACTGCCAAAAGCTTCTTTGAATTCCGTTTCGTCCAGTTGTTCTTCTTTTTGAGGAACTTTCATCTTAGTCTTGCCCAAACGTATGCTGAACTGTTTCTTGCACTGTTCGCACACAAATACCAAAGACTGCCCTTCGGTGTATTTGGTTTCATCGAACGTTAAGTAATTCTCACATTTAGGACAACGGATTCTTTTCATTAGGACTCAGAAGATTAATAATTATTTTTTCAGCACCCATGCGCTCTCGTATGTTCCGTTTTGGCGGATCTTGTTTAAAGCCTGATAAGCTTCCACTTCCGTGGCGCAAGACTCGATACTGACACGCATCTTACCATCACCTACGATTGCCTTTGCACCGGAGAAACCTTTTTCAATCAGTTGTTTAGCCATGGTTTCAGCGTCTTTTTCTGTACCTACACTGGCAATTATGATATGATATTGTTTAGCAGAAACAGCTTTCGTATCTACCTTCGGAGTAGTTGCAGGACGTGAAGTTTCTTCTGCCTTCTTGGGCTGAGTCACAGAAGTAGCGGTAGCGGCATTGGTTTCTCTCACTTTTACTTCTCTTACAGCCACCGGAGTTATTGTCTTCTTCTTAGATTGAGCAGGTTTGGATTGCACCGAGCCTTGGGGAGCTTGAGCCTGGCGAACAACGATCGGTGTAATCGCAAGCGATTTACTCTCAATCTTCTCGAAAAGTTCGCTAGGAAGCAACTGTGCATAATTGCCTTCAACCACCTCTGTATTTTCTATCGGAGCGGACAAGAAGAAAAAGAGAGCGACTACCGCTATCATAGCTACTGCATTAGATAGATATGAGTAGTTGATATTCATTTCAAACTTCCGTTTTTCCTCCTTGATAGCGGGCACGGATGCAGCAGTCTTTTCGGGAGTAGTTTTACCTAATGCAGTTAATTCCTGCATCTCAAAGCTGTCCAGACCATATAAATAGGGAGTAGTAATCTTGTTGTCGTAAGGTACGAAGTCGTAAGTACTGTGGACGGAATATCGTAATTCGCCGACATTAACCAAGTCTACTTTGCCTTCTTCGTGCAGCTTAACAAATAGTTCGCTTACTTCCTTCTCTACGATTTTGGTTGCATCCGAAAAATTGGTGCCATATACCGCCATATAAGATTGTACCAGCAAACCGTCGTTCATCTTTAACTGAGAATTGAACCCTATTATCCGGGTAGGCGGTAAGAATATGTTTTCTTCCGCCACTCTCATGGCCGGGGTATAGTGGGCTACAAATCCACCCAAACCCGGAACAATGACACAATCATTCTCCAGTAATAAGACTTCTATATGTTTTGCTAATTCAATCATGCTGCAAAAGTAGCTGAAATATCGGATATACGCTAGTTTCAGGGCTTTTTTCTTATTAACAAATTATCAACAACCGTTCAATAAAATCGGTATTTATTCAAAATCCATAGGATATTGTACACCCCACTCGCTACGCAATTCATCCAGTATCTGCATGATACGCAACGTTTCTTCGTGGGGCATGTCCTTCGTTTCGAGTGCACCCTCTTCTAAAGCTTTGATAGATGCATCTACCTCGTATTCATATCCGCTGATTTGAGCCGGGCAGTAAAGTTGTTTTATAAGCTCATGCCCTTTTGAATAAACAGTGGCTTGTTGCGGATTGTTTATGTTATCCACAATAATATACCCTTCATCTCCTGATATTACACCATGTCTGTCTCCGGCACAAAGCATGCTGCTTTGCATTACCGCCATCTTTCCATCTTTAAAACGGAAGGTAATACTGTTTTGTGCATCAACACCATATTCGTTCTTTATGCACGTAGATGTTATATTCTCTATGTCATTGCCGAATGCCATCAAAGCAAAATTGATAGGATAAACCCCTAAATCGAGCAAAGCACCTCCTGCTAATTCGGGTTTGAACAAACGTTCTTTATGTGCTACCGCATAGCTTAATCCGGCAGTCAACATCGCTGGAGTACCTATTATTCCATCGTCCAGTAATTGCCGTATCGTTTTGGAGAAAGGCATAAAGCGTGTCCAAATGGCTTCGGTGATAAATACTTTTTTCTCTTTAGCCAGTTCCAGCAATGCTTTGGTCTGGCGAGCGTTGGCCGTGAATGCCTTTTCGCACAACACAGGTTTACCATGCTCAATGCAGAGCCGCGCGTGTTCATAATGCAGAGAGTGAGGGGTGGCGATATAAACCAAATCGACTTCTTTGTCGGCAACCAGTTCTTCGTATGAACCGTATGAATGAGGGATGTTGAATTTGTCGGCAAATGCACGCGCTTTCTCCAACTGTCGCGATGCGATGCCATAAGCCACAGCATTTTCCATCCTGTTTAATGTGTCTGCCATTTTCTGTGCAATACTTCCCGCACCAATAATTCCTACTTTACAAATATTCATACTAAACGATTTATTAAGATGAGTAACATTTGCAAAGATAAGAAACTCCTCAGCATACTATGCTCGATATATTAGAATTTTTTCCTACTTTTGCATCGTTTTACCAGTCTCCGGATTACAGTTAGAAAGCGATTTATAAAACAATTTGAAAATGAACTATATACAAACAGAAATTGACGGCGTTTGGCTGATTGAACCCAAGGTCTTTAATGATGCACGCGGGTACTTTATGGAAGCATTTAAAGAAGAAGAGTTCCGTGCACATATCGGAGACGTACATTTTATCCAAGACAATGAATCGAAATCTTCTTTCGGAGTACTTCGCGGACTGCATTATCAGAAAGGAGATTGCAGTCAAGCCAAATTGGTGCGTGTCCTTAAAGGCAAGGTACTGGATGTTGCCGTTGATTTGCGTCAGTCTTCTCCCACATTCGGCAAATATGTCAGTGTGGAACTGAGCGAAGAGAACAAACGTCAATTCTTTATTCCGCGTGGATTTGCCCATGGCTTTTTGGTGTTGAGTGACGAAGCAGTCTTTACTTATAAGGTGGATAACAAGTATGCCCCCCAAGCCGAAGCATCCATTCGTTTTAATGACGAAACGATAGGCATCGAATGGCCTATTCCGGAAGAACAACTTTTATTATCAGAAAAAGATGGAGATGCCGTATCCTTCAAAGATGCGGAATATTATAAATAAACGATGAAAATAGCTATCGTCGGTACAGGATACGTCGGTTTGGTAACCGGTACCTGTTTTGCAGAAATTGGTGTCAACGTTATCTGTGTAGACACAAACAGTGAGAAAATAGAATCTCTGAAGAAAGGTATTATTCCCATCTATGAAACCGGATTGGAAGAAATGGTCAACCGCAATGCGAAAGCCGGACGATTGAAATTTACTACTTCTTTGGAGAGTTGCCTCAATGAGGTGGATGTCATATTTAGTGCCGTAGGTACACCACCTGATGAAGATGGAAGCGCCGATCTCAGTTATGTACTGGAAGTGGCCCGCACCATCGGTCGTAACATGCAAAAATACGTACTGGTAGTTACTAAGAGCACAGTGCCTGTGGGTACCGCCCGTAAAGTACGTGCGGCCATTCAGGAAGAATTAGATAAAAGAGGAGTCAATATTGTTTTTGATGTAGCCTCCAATCCCGAATTCTTGAAGGAAGGTAATGCGGTCAGCGACTTTATGAGCCCCGACCGTGTTGTGGTAGGAGTGGAATCTGAGCGTGCTCAGAAGATAATGAGCAAACTCTACAAACCATTTTTACTGAATAACTTCCGGGTTATCTTTATGGATATTCCTTCAGCAGAAATGACTAAGTATGCAGCCAACTCCATGCTTGCTACCCGTATCAGTTTTATGAACGACATTGCCAATCTTTGTGAAATGGTGGGTGCAGACGTAAATATGGTACGTAGCGGAATCGGTTCTGATACCCGTATCGGACGCAAGTTCTTATACCCCGGCATAGGTTATGGCGGCTCTTGTTTCCCCAAAGATGTGAAGGCCTTGATTAAAACTGCCGAACAGAATGGTTATCAAATGCGCGTGCTGCAAGCCGTAGAGGAAGTAAACGAAATCCAAAAAAGCATATTGTTCGAGAAATTACTGAAGCTTTTCGACAACAACTTGCAGGGTAAAACTGTTGCTTTGTGGGGATTAGCTTTCAAACCTGAAACCGACGATATGCGTGAGGCTCCGGCTTTGGTACTCATAAGCAAATTATTAAAAGCGGGATGCAAAATACGTGCATACGACCCTGCTGCAATGACCGAATGTCGTCGCAGGATAGGGGATAGCATTTACTATGCCACCGATATGTATGATGCCGCATTGGATGCAGACGTCTTAATGTTGGTAACAGAATGGAAAGAGTTCCGCCTTCCTTCATGGGCTGTTATCAAGAAAACAATGAATCAGCCTATCGTTTTGGATGGTCGTAATATTTACGAAAAGAAAGAAATGGAAGAACAAGGGTTTGTTTATCGTTGTATTGGTAAATAATCGTTGTATTGGTAAATAAGAGAGGAGAAATTGTGCATGAGAGGGTTTGTCATAGGATTTTGTTCTATTATTCTTTTTGCCGCATGTGGTGGCAAGCAGGATACGAAGCAGACAGAAAATCTTACTGCCAAAGAATTATTGCAGGGTATCTGGGTGGACGATGATACCGAAATGCCATTAATGCGCATTGAAAAAGACACTATTTATTATGCCGATCCGCAAAGTGTGCCCGTTGCCTTTAAGGTAATAGAAGACACATTGTATGTTTATGGTAACGAAACGGTTGCTTACAAAATAGACAAGCAGGGAGAATATAGTTTTTGGTTCCACTCCTTGGCCGATGAAATCATAAAACTGCATAAGTCTGAAAATGCAGAAGACTCTTTGGCATTTACCAATCGTGAAGTAGAAATTATTCCTACAACTCCTGAGGTTCTCAAAAAAGACAGCGTAGTGATGTATAAAGGTACTCGATACAGAGGATATGTATATATCAATCCCTCTAAGATGAAAGTATTCAAAACATCTTATTCAGAGAATGGATACAGTGTAGATAATGTATATTACGACAATGTAATACATATCTGCGTTTATGAAGGCAAAAAGATGCTTTATGGGCAGGATATTACAAAACAGATGTTTAAGGATGTATTCTCCGAAAATTTCTTAAATCAAACGATTCTTGCCGATATGAATTTTGCAGGAGTAGATAATAAGGGATATCATTATCAAGCCACTTTGGGTATCCCCGAAAGTTCTGTATACAACTTGGTAAATATAACGATTGACTTCAACAATAAGGTCAGCATAAAAAAAGCGGAGTAAATCCGCTTTTTTATTTTATCTCGTTTTTTAAGAATGCTGCCGTGGCTTGGCTTTATTGTTATTCCGATTATTCCTATTAACTTTCTTGCGTCCGTTATTGTAATTGTTCCGCCTTTGTCCGCTAAAAGAGCGTGGAGCATATTCCGGTGCCTCACCCAAGTCTTCGGGAACAGGAATCTTGTATATGTCTTTTTCAAGAAAGTTCTCAATATTTTTGAAGTTAGTCTGCTCTTTCTCACTAACAAAGGTCAGGGCAACACCATCGTTATTGGCGCGGGCTGTACGTCCGATACGGTGTACGTAATCTTCACTATCATGAGGAACATCATAGTTTATCACCAACCGGATATCGTCAATGTCAATACCTCTTGCTACAATATCTGTAGCCACCAGGATATTGATTCGTCCGGCTTTGAATTCATACATCACCGATTCGCGCTGTGCTTGTTCCAAATCAGAATGCATTTCGCCTACATTCAGCTTCATTTGTTTCAAAGCTTTTGCTACTTCCTTAACTTTTATTTTAGAAGAAGCGAATACGATCACACGCTCGGGTTGTTGTTCTGTAAAAAGACTACGGATGATACCTAATTTTTGATTTTCATAACAGACGTATGCCGCCTGAATAATCTTTTCTGCGGGTTTGGACACGGCAAGTTTTACTTCAACAGGGTTGTTAAGTATGTTTTTAGCCAACTGCTGTATCTTGGCGGGCATAGTTGCCGAGAACATAATCGTTTGTCGTTCTTTGGGCAGGTATTTTACGATTTGCATGATATCATCATAAAATCCCATATCCAACATACGGTCTGCTTCATCCAAAATAAAATAAGAAACACGGGAAAGATCTACGTAACCAAGGCTGAGGTGGGCAATCAAACGTCCCGGAGTGGCAATAACGACATCCGCTCCTAACGACAGTCCTTTCTTTTGTTGCTCAAATAGGATTCCGTCGTTTCCACCATACACCGCCACACTGCTGACGGGCATAAAGTAGGAGAAGCCTTCCATCTGCTGGTCTATTTGCTGGGCCAGTTCGCGGGTAGGCGCCATTATGACGCAATTTATAGCCTCTTCCGGATGTTTGCCTTCCGAAAGTTCGTTGAGTACGGGTAGTAAATAGGCGGCTGTTTTTCCCGTTCCGGTCTGTGCCACAGCTATCAAGTCTCGGCCTTCGAGAATGACGGGAATAGACTCTCCTTGTATGGGGGTGCACTCATCAAAGCGCATGGCGTCGAGCGCATCCAGCACTTGACCATTTAATTCTAATTCGGAAAACTTCATGTTTCTTTTTATTTGTCGGCAAAGATAATGCAAATTGAGTACAGAACTTTCATGCTTGCATGAAAAAGTTATGTCGAAATGCAGCTTATCTTTTTTATTTCGGTATATCGATGTACGAGTCTTTAAACCCTAAGAAATAGAGTACTCCATCCAATCCGATAGTATTAATAGATTGCTTGGCATTTGCTACTACTTTAGGCTTAGCATGGAAAGCGATTCCCAACCCTGCAATGCCCAACATTGGCAAATCATTGGCACCGTCTCCCACGGCGATAGTCTGGGCAATATCTACTTTCTCTACTTGGGCAATCAGTCGCAGGAGTTCTGCTTTGCGCTTACCATCTACCACATCCCCTAAATAGCGGCCGGTTAATTTACCGTTTTCTATTTCAAGTTCGTTAGCATATACATAGTCAATACCGTATTTTTTCTGTAGATATTCTCCAAAATAGGTGAAACCTCCTGAGAGGATAGCTATTTTATAGCCGTACTTTTTCAGTACGTACATTAATCGGTCTACACCTTCTGTGATAGGTAGTTTCTCTGCTATCTCCTGCATCACTGACTCATCCAAGCCTTTCAGCAAAGCCACTCTCTCACGGAAGCTTTCTATAAAATCAATTTCGCCACGCATGGCACGTTCCGTAATAGCCTTGACTTGATCGCCTACACCCGCACGGATGGCAAGTTCATCAATCACTTCAGTCTCAATCAAGGTGGAATCCATATCGAAGCATATCAAACGCCGCATCCGTCGGTACATATTGTCTAACTGGAAAGAGAAGTCCATTTCCAGGTCAGTAGCCAACTTCATCAGTTGTTCCTGCATGCCAATTCTATCTTTGGGAGTTCCACGAACAGAGAACTCGATACAAGCTCGTGTGCGCGCTTCGCATTCATTCAAAGGAATACGTCCCGTCAAACGCTTGATAGCATCGATATTCATTCCTTGTTCCGATAATATGCGAGTCACAGCGGCAATCTGACGGGCTGATAACTGACGTCCCAATAAAGTAAGAATATACCGATTCTTGCCCTGCATACCTACCCAGTCTTCGTATTCCTTGGTAGTAATAGGATAAAAACGAACCGTAACACCTAGAGAAGATGCTTTGAACAGCAATTCCTTCATAATGAAGCCCGAATGTTGCTCTTCCGTCATACATAAAATACCTAGTGAAAGCGTATTATGAATATCAGCCTGACCAATATCAAGTATGGTAGCATCATATTTAGCCAGTATTTCAGTAACGGAAGCTGTTAGCCCCGGACGATCTTCACCCGTAATGCGGATAAGAATGAGTTCAGTGTTTAATGGTTGCATAAGTTATCGTTATTATTGCTACAAAAGTAAAGAAAATCTTTCTATTTATGCTAAATAACATAAAAAATAACACGATAAAAGTAAGTTTTTTGCTTGTTTATTTGGAAGTTAGTTTGAGAATTACTTACCTTTGCACCCGGTTTCAGAATTAAAGGCTTTGAATATCAATGGATTCCCGTTAATATCAGACCTGATAAGACAATGTTCCGGGAAGAAGCCACTGTTGAAGGACAGTCCCGGATAGTACTAACCAAAATCATATTGCATGAAATATGTAAAATGGATTTTTGTTGTATTACTCATAAGTTCCTTGACTTCTTTTGTAGAAAAAGACAAACCTACCGGTGGTTTGAGCGTGGGCGACATAGCCCCGGATTTTTTAATCGAATCTATGTCAGCCGAGCAACCGGCAACTGATCTTTCCGACCTGAAAGGCAAATATGTGTTGCTTAGCTTTTGGGCAAGTTATGATGCGCCATCCCGGATGCAAAACGCAAGTTTGAGCAACGCGCTTCAATCTACTTCCCATACTAATGTAGAAATGGTTTCCATCTCATTTGACGAATACAAGTCCATTTTTGATGAAACCGTTCGTAAGGACCAAATAGTTACGCCCACTTGTTTCGTGGAAACTAAAGGCGAATCTTCAGGCTTATTTAAAAAGTATCGCTTGGGCCGTGGATTCACTAACTATTTACTGGATGATAATGGTGTTATTATTGCCAAAAACATCTCTGCTTCAGAACTTTCAGCTTATTTGAATTAAACTGAGAAAGGACAGAACAAAAGAGGAAAATGAATACAACAAAAAGCCCCTCCAGCACTTGTGGTAACACAAGAGCGGGAGGGGCTTCTTATTTTTTGCCATCTGAACCGGCGATTATATGTTTTACACTCCTAACTGTATAAGCCAACGCAGTTATATGTGTAAGCCTACACACTTATATGTATAGGCTTACGTATTTAGGAGTGTTTTTATTTAGGTGCTTTCCTGTACAGATAGAATGCAATTAATGCGTAAAGCACATTAGGAATCCACATAGCTATCATCGGAGGCATATTGCCGGTAACTGCAAAGGTAGACGCAATTGTCTGGAAAAGAATATACGAAAAACTAAGTGCCAAACCGATACCCAGGTGAAGCCCCATTCCTCCTTTGGTCTTCTTGGATGATAAAGAAACGCCGATTATCGTCAGAATAAAGGAGGCAAACGACATAGCTATTCGTTTATGATACTCAATCTCGAATTCCTTGATATTGGCAAATCCTCGTTGCCTTTGACGATCAATGTATTCACTCAATTGAGGGCTGGTCAACATTTCTTGCTGATTTTTCATTATCAAAAAGTCTGCCG
Source organism: Bacteroidota bacterium (assembly GCA_023458215.1). Next base: position 9,508 of record JAEXAJ010000203.1, on the reverse strand, counting down.
GCTCCATAAAGAGCGTTGTATCAATCCGATCCCCTTTGGTAATGCTTTCTTTCATTCCATCCATTTCACGTATCATATAATCTTTGATGGTCCACTTATGAACCGCCGTAGTATCGTAGGTAATGGAACGCGCTGTAAGATGAGATACTAATTGTTTGTCCTTGAATTTATCTAAAGAAAAGCGATATCCGGTTTTGCTGTAGTCCTCAAACCGCTCGATATAAGCAATTACCCCCGAGTCCACTTCCAACTGAATATTACGTGCTGTATTTTGCTTACGTTGCTTGTAATATTTATCTTCAAAGTTGATACGTGTTACGCTGCCTCTAGGTATGATATAGGAGCCCAAACAGAATGTAACTACAGCAATTACAGCTGCCGATACCATATAAGGGCGCAGCATCCGCTTGAAACTCATACCTGTAGAGAACATGGCTATAATTTCCGAATTCTCCGCAAGTTTGGAAGTAAAGAAAATAACCGCAATAAATACGAATAGCGGGCTGAACAAATTGGCAAAATAAGGAATGAAGTTCAGGTAGTAATCGAAAACAATGGCTTTCCATGGCGCATCGTGCGACATAAAACGGTCCATCTTTTCATTAAAGTCGAATACAACCGCAATAGAAATAATCAGGGCAATTGCAAAAACATACGTTCCCAAGAACTTTTTAATAATGTACCAGTCCAGTAGCTTCAAGAATTTACCTTTCGGCAGCTTCCAGTTTTTCAGTATCTTCCAGTCTATTTTTTTCATAATCTTGTTGATACACGTTTCACCATCATCGGTTTCCATGTCGAGAAGTCTCCGGCAATGATGTGTTTGCGAGCTTCGCCTACCAGCCATAGATAGAACGCTAAGTTATGGATGGATGCAATTTGCATGGCAAGCAATTCCTGGGCATGAAAGAGATGACGCAGATAAGCTTTGCTATACATTACGTCTACGTATGATGCTCCATCGGCTTCAATAGGAGAGAAGTCCATTTCCCACTTTTTGTTGCGCATGTTCATAATGCCGTCTTTGGTAAACAGCATGCCATTACGTCCATTGCGGGTAGGCATTACACAGTCGAACATATCTACACCACGTTCAATACCTTCCAGGATATTTACAGGGGTACCTACGCCCATCAGATAGCGGGGTTTATCCTTAGGAAGTATCTCATTAACCAACTCGATCATCTCATACATTTTATCCACCGGTTCACCAACCGCCAATCCACCGATCGCATTACCATCTGCTCCCTTAGAAGCGATAAATTCGGCAGATTGTGCCCGAAGATCTCTATAAACACAACCTTGTACGATAGGAAACAAGGATTGCTGATAACCGTATTTAGGTTCTGTTTCATTGAAGCGTTTGATACAACGATCCAACCAGCGATGTGTCAATCCCATAGATTTCTTGGCATATTCATAATCCGAATCTCCCGGGGGACACTCATCGAAAGCCATCATAATATCGGCACCAATCGTTCGCTCAATATCCATAACCTTTTCAGGAGTGAAGATATGTTTGCTACCATCAATATGCGAACGAAATTCAGCGCCTTCTTCCCGCAATTTGCGGATACCCGACAAAGAGAATACCTGGAAGCCACCACTATCTGTCAGCATAGGACGGTCAAAGCCGTTGAACTTATGCAGTCCACCGGCTTTTTCTATTACATCCAGTCCCGGACGTAGATAAAGATGATAGGTATTACCTAGTATTATTTGTGCTTTAATGTCTTCTTTCAACTCCGGCAAGTGTACGCCTTTTACACTTCCTATCGTACCAACAGGCATAAAAATAGGTGTTTGAATCTGTCCGTGGTCGGTGGTTAACAGTCCGGCACGTGCGTTGGTCTTGCTGTCTGTATATTGTAACTCAAATGTCATTCTTCTTTCTTTTCAGTCTTTTCTTTTTTGATGGTAAAATCAATGGCATCAGCTACCTTCTCATTAGTCAGGGCAATGGCAAATACTTCTCTTATATCTTTCACATAATGGAAGGTAAGTCCTTGCAGATAGATTTCTTGAATTTCATCTATATTCTTGCGGTTTTCATCGCTCAAAATAATTTCTTTGATACCGGCACGCTTGGCTGCTAATATCTTCTCTTTAATTCCACCTACCGGAAGTACTTTGCCACGAAGTGTAATTTCACCGGTCATGGCAAGATTTGCTTTTACTTTTCGTTGGGTAAGGGCAGAGGCGAGGGAAGTAGCCATTGTAATACCTGCCGAAGGTCCATCTTTTGGGATAGCACCTTCCGGTACATGTACATGGATATTCCAGTTCTCGAAGATGTCTTCGTCAAGATTCAGTAAAGAAGCATGTGCCTTGATGTATTCCAGTGCCAGCATGGCCGACTCCTTCATTACATCTCCCAAGTTTCCGGTCAACGTTAAACGTCCTCCTTTTCCCCGGCTCAAACTGGTTTCTACAAATAAAATCTCTCCACCTACGGCAGTCCATGCCAATCCGGTTACGACACCGGCATAGCCATTACCTTGATACTTGTCACGTGTATATTCCGGAGCACCAAGGAATTCATATAAATCCGCCGGTTTGATTTCTGCTTTTGCAAAATAACCGTCAGTAGCATATTGACGTGCCGATTTGCGAAGAATCTTGCCGATTTTCTTTTCCAATTCACGCACGCCGCTTTCACGGGTATAGTTTTCGATAATAGCTTCCAGCGTATTCTTAGGAATCTTAATATCATTTTTCTTCATACCGTTGGCTTCCAATTCTTTGGGAACCAAATGGCGGCGGGCAATTTCTATCTTTTCTTCAGTTATATATCCGCTTACTTCAATCAATTCCATACGATCCAACAAGGGGCCGGGAATAGTATTCAGATTATTAGCCGTAGCTATAAACATAACCTTGGACAAATCAAAATCCACATCCAGGAAGTTGTCATGGAAAGTTGTGTTCTGCTCCGGATCAAGTACTTCCAGAAGGGCAGAAGAGGGGTCTCCCTGACGGTCTGAACTTACTTTATCAATTTCATCCAATATAAAGACCGGGTTGGAAGAACCTGCTTTTATCAAACTCTTGATAATACGCCCAGGCATTGCACCGATATAAGTTTTGCGATGTCCGCGAATTTCCGCTTCATCATGAACCCCACCCAAAGACATCCGAATGTATTTCCTCTTTAAAGCTGCGGCGATGGAACGTCCTAAGGAAGTTTTACCTACTCCCGGAGGGCCATAAAGACAAATAATAGGTGACTTCATGTCTCCTTTCAGCTTTAATACGGCAAGGTGTTCCAGTATTCGCTCTTTCACCTTTTCCAAACCATAGTGGTCTTTATTCAAGGTTTTTTCTGCATTTATCAGATTCAGATTATCCGAAGTATAGACGCCCCATGGCAGGCTAAGCATAGTCTGCAAATAGTTCAACTGGATACTATAATCAGGAGATTGCGGATGAGTGCGTTCCAACTTATCGAGTTCCTTCATGAAAGTCTCTCTTATTTCAGCGCTCCATTTTAAAGTATTAGCTTTTTTCCGCATTTCTTCTATTTCTTGCTCCTGGCCGCCACCACCCAATTCATCCTGAATGGTTTTGATCTGTTGCTGCAAGAAATATTCACGTTGCTGTTGATCTATATCTTCCCGTGCACGCATTTGAATAGATTCTTTGATTTCGGCAAGCTGTACTTCACGGTTTAGCATTTCTAATAAACGGTAAGTACGTGCCCTCAAAGAGTCAATACGTAGTAACTCTATTTTTTCATCTTTCTTCAAGGGGAGATTCGTGCAGATAAAGTCTACCAGAAACATAGGATTAGTGATGTTTTTGATAGCAAATGCAGAATCTTGCGGGAACATGTCGGAAGATTTCACATACCTTATAGTCAAGTCCTTGCATGCCTCCACCAATGCTTGAAACTCCTTGTCTTTTTTATCAGGAATTTCTTCATTCAAAGTTACCACACGCCCTTTTAGATAAGGAACGGAACTCACAATTTCGCTAAGTTCCATACGTTTGGAACCCTGCAAAATAACAGTAGTAGTCTGATCGGGCATTTCCAATACACGGACTATTTTCGCAACTGTTCCGATGGTATGCAGGTCTTCAAATTGAGGGTCTTCTGTTTCCGCAACTTTTTGGCATACTACAGCTATATAAGTATTTTTCTTTTCTGCTTCACGCACCAATTTCAGGGAAGATTTTCTCCCTACAGATACAGGCATAAACACACCCGGAAATAATACCATATTTCGAAGAGGTAATATGGGGAGGACTTCAGCCACTTCAATATCCATTAATTGTTCTTCATTCCCCTCAAAATCAGCAATTACAGAGAACGCGTTTCCATTTCTATCCTCGATATCACTCAGGTAATTTCTTTTCTTCATTTCATTCTTTTTAGTTTATGTCATAATGACAGGCCAATAAAGCGCCTGCAAAGTTAACCTATTTCTTCATAATTTGAAGTTCTTCGTCCTTTAAAAACACAAAAACAGTGCCAAATTTGCATTAGATCAATCATCTTTGACTATTTTTGAGCCTTAATTAAGAAATATATCAATGTCAAATACATCTTTTACGTTTAAACAATTTACAGTGAATCACGAAAAGTGCGCTATGAAAGTAGGTACGGATGGTGTATTATTAGGAGCGTGGGCACCGATAGCTAATGCCAAACAGATACTCGATGTCGGTACGGGAACAGGATTAATTGCCTTGCAACTAGCACAGCGCAATCCATATGTAGCGATTACTGCCATCGAAATAGATCCCTCAGCAGCCGAACAAGCCGAGGAGAATGTACAACGTTCGCCATGGGCCGACAGAATAGAGATTGTCTGTAGTGATTTCCGGGATTTTCAATCAGAAATTAAATTTGATCTTATCGTATCTAATCCTCCTTATTTTATAGATGCTTTAAAATGTCCGGACAAACAGCGTAACATGGCACGGCATACCGGAGGGCTAAATTATAATTTGTTATTCCGCCATGCTGCTCATTTACTTGCAGCAGAGGGGCTAGTGAGTATCATTATTCCGGTGGAAGCCGAGAAAGCAGTCATAGATGCAGCTTGGGAATATAAACTTTTTCCTTCAAAATGTATGCGGGTTATCACGAAACCGGGCAAACCATGCCGGCGAGTGTTGCTTAGCTTTAGTTTTCAGAATAAAGGATGCGTCGAAGAAAGCCTTTGTATCGAAGTGGAACATCACAATTATACTCCTGAATATATTGCTCTGACCAAAGATTTTTATTTGAAAATGTAAAAATTATGTGGAATAAAAATAATAATATCAATGCGTATTTACGTAAAATAACACTTGTTACAGCTATGGTAAAAACCTCAAAAAAAGTAAAAAGGTTTTGTTTCTTAGGCTTATGCTCGTAATTTTGGGATATCAACTAAAATTATAAAGCAATATGAGAAAATTAATCTTATCTCTCGCACTTTGTTGTGCAGCTACCAACTTTTTTGCGCAGAATGCTGATCCTGCACAGTTAGTGAACGATGGAAAAGCAGCACTCGAAGCAAAAAATTACCAAGAAGCATTTACTAAATTCAGTACTTATTTGACACAAACTAACAATCAGGATTCTGTTATAGCGTATAATTGTGGTGTTTGTGCAGATAAGATTAAAAAACCGGCAGAAGCATTAAAGTACTTTGATATTGCTGTTCAGAAAAAGTATAATTTGGCAAATGCTTATATCGGCAAGGCCAGTGCATTGAAGGATTTAAAGAAAAATGACGAATATGTGGCTACTTTGAAAGAAGGCTTGGAAGCTAATCCGGACAATAAGACATTGACCAAGTTATATGCAACTTATTATGTAAACCAAGGTATCATGGCACAAAAAGCCAAGAAGATTGGAGATGCGGAAGAAGCTTATAAGCAAGCTATAGCTATTCAACCCGATAATCTTAATGCACTCAATAGTCTCGGAACATTGTATTATAGTCAAGGCGCTACCACTTTGAAGACTGATGCAGAAAAGGCTAAAGTTGAATTTAAAGAAGCTAAAGGATATTTGGAAAAATTGATTCCATTGCTTTCGGCAGATAAACCGGCACAAAAGAAAATGATGGATAATGCAAAGACAATGCTTAATTTCATAGATTCTCAGTTGTAATAAGAACTTTGAGTTAGAACGAAAAGAGAGAGGCAGGTATCACAATTGGATATCTGCCTCTCTCTTTTTTATTCAATTACTTAGTCTTTTTCAAAACCATAGCTGTACGTGCAGGAATATAGAGTTTCAGCCACTCTTTCTTTTCCTTTGCATATAGTGGATCGGAGATCGTAAAGTGTTTGATCGTATCATCCGTCAGTCCATGGCCGCCATATTCAGGATTATCCGTATTCAGAATTACTTCGTAGGAACCAGCCGGAACCAAGAAACCGTAGTCGGTAAACGATTGCTTCGGATTAAAGTTGAATACAAAAATTAAGTCCTTACGCATGTACGCTAATATCTGGTCTCCATCATTGTGCCATATTTCTTGAACCGGAGTATCTTGGAAGTTCTTGATGCTTTTTACAACTCCCAACATGGCTGTATCAAAATCTCCCATATAGTGGTAGGTCAGGTTCTTTTTATCTACCAGATCCCATTGACGGCGGGCATATTTACAAGACCACCCATTACCTTCACGCGGGAAATCGATCCATTCAGGATGCCCAAATTCATTACCCATGAAGTTAAGATAGCCGCCATTGATAGTAGTAACCGTCAGCAGACGTATCATCTTATGAAGAGCTATACCACGGGTCACGGTGTAATTCTCATCTCCTTTTTGCATGTGCCAATACATATCGGCATCAATCAGACGGAAAATAATCGTTTTGTCACCCACCAAGGCTTGGTCATGGCTTTCTGTATAAGAGATTGTTTTTTCGTCTTTGCGGCGATTGGTTACTTCCCAGAACATACTAGACGGTTTCCAATCTTCATCTATCTTTTCTTTAATGGTTTTGATCCAGTAATCAGGAATATTCATAGCCATACGGTAATCGAATCCATAGCCTCCTTCTTCATATTTAGCAGCCAAGCCCGGCATACCGGATACTTCCTCAGCAATAGTGATGGCCTTAGCATTTACTTGATGGATTAAACGATTGGCAAGTGTCAGGTAACAGATAGCGTTATCATCCTGATGCCCGTTGAAATAATCTCCATAGTTGCAGAATGCTTCTCCCAAGCCATGGCTGAAATACAACATGGATGTGACACCATCGAAACGGAAACCATCAAAATGATATTCCTCCAGCCAGTATTTGCAATTAGATAACAAGAAATGAATCACCTCATTTTTCCCATAATCAAAGCAGAGTGAATCCCATGCCGGATGTTCACGACGACCACCTGAATAGAAGTATTGGTTCGGGTCACCGGCAAAGTTACCCAATCCTTCTACCTCATTCTTTACTGCATGCGAATGAACGATGTCCATGATAACGGCAATTCCCATTCCATGGGCAGTATCAATCAATTCTTTCAGTTCTTCGGGAGTACCGAAACGTGAAGAAGCAGCAAAGAAACTGGAAACGTGATACCCGAAACTCCCATAATATGGATGTTCCTGGATAGCCATAATCTGTATACAGTTGTATCCGTCTTTGGCTATACGAGGCAAAATCTTTTCCTGAAACTCCTTATAACTGCCTACTTTTTCTTCTTGCTGAGCCATACCGATGTGGCATTCATAAATTAGCAGAGGATCAGTAGACGGCTTAAAGGTGCGCTTTTTCATCTTATATGGTTTATCCGGTGACCAAACCTGTGCACTGAAAATCTTGGTTTCTTCATCCTGCACTACGCGTGTTGCCCATGCCGGAATACGTTCGCCCTGACCGCCTTCCCAATGTACCATTAGTTTGTACAAGTCTCTGTGGTGAATGGCATCGGCGGGTAATTTTATTTCCCAGTTACCATCTGCCTTACGTTTCAGGCTGTATTTCTTTTCTTCTTTCCAATCATTGAATGTTCCAATTAAAAAAATCTGGGTCGCATTAGGAGCCCACTCACGGAAAACCCAACCATCATTAGTACGGTGCAATCCGAAATACAAATAACCGGATGCAAAATCCGAAAGCGTTTGTTTGCCTTTGTTGGTTAGCTCAGCTTCTTTTTCTATGGCATGTTGATGACGTCCATTGATGGCATCAGAATATGGCTCCAGCCACGGGTCATTCTTAATTAATTTCAATGTTTCCATAGGGAATATATTATGGTTTATATTAGGATTTAACTTTCACAATTATTTTCTTAACGCCATCGGAAGTGATTCCGGGAGCATGTCCGTCTTGGGGAAAGAAGATGGCAAACATTCCGGGTTTTACGGCAATATAGCTTTCTGCTAATCCTTCGAAAAAAGTGATATCTTTTTCTGCATTGTAAGGAGCGTCCGCAGGAATACAATCTTTTGCTGCCGTATATCCCATGATTTCGGTACCGGAAAGGGGAACCTGAATGTCGATGTAATCGATATGGGTTTCCAGTTTGGCTTCTTCTTTAGCCTTAGGCTTGGTTTGTGCTACGTTCACATATAAATCTTTGCCTTTCAGTTCTATTTTGCCAATTTCCAATGCGTTTAAATCGTTTGATTTCAAAAAATCTATAGCTTGAGCAAACAAGGGATTTAATGAAGCATATTTTTCTAAGTTTTCAAGACTGTCTATAACCATAATTCAAATGTTTTAAGTTGCTATATAGGTAATTATTCAAATTCGTCGATGGTATAATTCACAAAATCAGAGAAGCGCTTCATCTGCTTGAAGATTTCGTCTGTACGATCCAAGAAATCGGGGGCAAGAAAGAAACTGTCAGGCTGATTGCAGCAGACGGTGTATTCCTTGCATTGCAAGTATTTTAAATAGGGATAATCTTTGGGGAAACCTTTCGGAGCCGTCTTCAGGAAGTTTTCTCCCACGACCGGGAAATATTGACTGAATTTCTTGTCTTCTACAATCTCCCGGAACTCGTCCATATTGTCGTATACAGCTTGCCGCAAAGCTTTCAGTAATGGCGGTGGGGGACAATAGCTTCCACCTGCCAGCAGGCAATTGTCGGGCTGTATGTGAACGTAGTAGCCACAGTGATCCGACTTTTTCCCCTTAGCATTGATATAGCCTCCGAAATGATTCTTATATGGAGTCTTATCTTCACTGAAACGTGTATCACGATAGATGCGGTAAGTACAGTCTTTGGCTTGGATGCCTCGAATACTATCATCAAATAGGGAGATACGGGAAATGAGAACTGTGAGCAAGTTTTCGAACTCGTTACGGGCTATTTCATATTGTTCCCGATGGGAATTGAACCATTCACGATTGTTATTAGCGGATAGTTCTTTTAAAAATTGAAAAATAACAGGGATATTCATATTGTATTCTTTCCTTATTATTTGCCAAATTTACGGATTATTTTCTAACATACGACAAAGATAGGTAAAAAAAAGCATCGGCTCTGGTAAACCGATGCTCCTTACACATTTATCAATCAAACAGACGCTTCTGTTTTTTGATGTACTTA
>JAEXAJ010000202.1 GCA_023458215.1 Bacteroidota bacterium | reverse complement strand
AGTAACGGCGCTAACATTCAAAAACAAGTAAAACTATGCCAAGATCAGTAAATCATGTTGCTTCTAAAGCAAGAAGAAAGAAAATTTTGAAATTGACCAGAGGTTACTTTGGTGCAAGAAAGAACGTATGGACCGTTGCCAAGAATACTTGGGAGAAAGGTTTGTTGTATGCGTTCCGTGACCGTAAGAACAAGAAGAGAAACTTCCGTGCATTGTGGATTCAACGTATCAACGCTGCCGCTCGTTTGGAGGGTATGTCTTATTCTAAGTTAATGGGCGCTTTGCACAAAGCAGGCATCGAAATCAACCGCAAGGTATTGGCTGATTTAGCGATGAACCATCCGGAAGCTTTCAAGGCTATCGTTGCTAAAGCAAAAGCTGCATAAAAACAGTTAGCTGATAAATTAACAAAGTGCTGATTACTTATTTGGTAGTCAGCACTTTCTATTTGTATATATACTGTGGAAGGGTTAAAACTTAGGAATACCTCAAACAAAATGTTGTTTTTCCTTGTTTCTTTCACAGAAACTATTTATCTTTGTTATAGAAAAAATAGCCGCATTGGTTGGATCGGGAAACTCATCAAGTTTTATGGAATACCGAGACAAGCTTCATTCTTCAATGGCGGGCCACGCCCTTCGGGGTAACTCTTGAGTCGGTGGATTACAAAGAGGGTGAGCGCTCAAAACATGTCATACGGAGTTTCATCACATCATCGGTGCGGCTTTCTATAGAAAAGGAACGGTAATCTTGGATTGACTACCGTTCCTTTTTACTTTTCACATTTTAAGCCGATAAAGTATATTATTTTGCACATATAACTGCGTAGCCTTACACACTTATAAGTATAAACTAACACTCCTATAAGCGTAGGCTTACGCTTATAGGAGTGTAAAAGTATGAAGTATTTAATGGAGTCTATTTGTTATCTCTCAGATCTTTTACTCTGACAGCTTTTCCTTCGCTTTGAGGTAGTGAACCTTTTTTTACCAACCGTAACTTTGGTGTGACGAGGATTTCGTCTTTTAGGTGGCGGGTAATCTCTTTGCGGATTTTTTCCAGTTCAATGTAATTATCAGTCGATAGATCACTGAGCTCTACCTCTACAATCATTTCGTCCTGATTGTCAACCGTTTCGAGTGTGATGAGGTAATTGCTGCCTAATTGGGGGAATTGTACCAATACCTTTTCAACTTGCATAGGGAAAATGTTTACTCCCTTAATGATGAACATGTCATCACTACGACCTTTGATACGGTCGATGCGAAGGTGAGTACGTCCACAAGGACATTTGCCTGGTAGGATACGTGTTAAGTCGCGAGTGCGGTAGCGCAGCAACGGCATCATTTCACGATCAAGAGTGGTCAGTACAAGTTCGCCAATTTCACCCTCGGGAACGGGTTTGCCTGTCTCAGGGTCGATGATCTCAACGAGGAAACAGTCTTCCCAGAAATGCATGCCGTTTTGTTCGGTACATTCAAAAGCAACGCCGGGACCGTTCATCTCAGTCATACCAAAGCTATTGTAGGCTTTTACACCAAGCATGCGCTCAATCTTTTTACGTTGTTCGTCAGTATGAGGTTCGGCACCGATAAGAAGTGTTTTAAGGGTGGTAGTGGTCGGGTCCATACCTTCTTCCTGAAACACTTCGGCTAAACGGATTGCGTAGCTGGGAATGGCATGGAGTGCGGTCGTCTTGAAGTCTGTTATAAACTTGATTTGCCGCTTGCTATTTCCAGCTGCTGCCGGTACGGTTAAGGCTCCTAAGCGTTCGGCTCCGTATTGGAAACCTAAACCGCCGGTAAACATGCCATAGCCTGAGCTGTTTTGAAAAACGTCGGTTTTGCGAAGGCCTACAGTGTAGAGGCATCTCGCTACTAGGTTTGCCCAGGAATCCAAATCATGTTGGGAATGAACAATAACAGTCGGAGTACCGGTTGTGCCACTTGAAGAGTGAATACGTACTCCATCTTCTCGCATATTACCCGCTACAAGTCCGAATGGATAATTGTCGCGCATATCAGCCTTCGTTGTAAAAGGAATCTTGCGGATATCCTCTACGGACTCAATGCTATCTGCAGTAATATTGTGTTCTTGGAATACTTTCTTGTAAAATGGCGAATTTGCCGCAATATTGATAGTCTTTTTCAATCTTTGAAGCTGTAATTCACGCAGCTTCTCTCGCGGCATGGTTTCTATTTCTTCTTCCCAGTATTTGTCGTTCATGGCGTTTTGAGTTTTGAATTGGTTACATCAATTTTTCTGCAATTTCCTTACCTGCTGCCAAAGCTTTAAGATTTAATTCTACGATCTCTTCTCCTTTTCGTTGAAAGATTTCCCGAATACTATCTTGCATTTTTATGTAATCGATACCTAGGAAAGGGGTGGTTGCACCTAATAATACGATGTTGGCAACACGAGTTGAACCAATTTCTTTAGCTACTTCATTTACATTCAACATGATTTTATGTGGCAGATTGTTGATTTCGGCTTTAATGGCTTCTTCCGCCGGATAGTTAGGGATGTTAATGAATGGAGCTTCGTTAGTAACCAGCCAGCCCTCGTGATTGAGGTAGGGGAGGTAGCGCAAAGCTTCCATGGGCTCTAATGAGATGATTAAGTCGCATTTTCCTGTCGGGATGAGATCTGAAGCAATGGGTTGATCGCTGATGCGCAGGTTGGACTGAACGTCTCCACCTCGCTGGCTCATGCCGTGTACTTCGGATTGTTTCATATACAAACCGTCTTTTAAGGCTGCTTTTCCAATTACGGTGGCGATTGAGAGAATTCCTTGTCCTCCCACGCCGGAAAGTATGATGTCTTTTTTCATGGCTTTACTTATTTCGTTTTTTACGTGCTAAGGTTTGAATACATTCTCTGCGAGGGATAATAACGGATACACCGCGATATTCAATTTCTTCGCGAATCATTTGCTTCATTTCTTCATAATTTTTCTTCAATGGAGTTACAACCCGGATATGTTCGGGAGCAACACCAATACCTGCACAAATAGCTTCGATTCGACCGGTACCGGCAGAGTCTTGTCCTCCCGTCATAGCAGTTGTTTCATTGTCCGAGATGACGATGGTGACGCTTGCATTTTCGTTCACACAATCTAGTAATCCGGTCATTCCGGAGTGGGTAAAAGTAGAGTCGCCGATGACAGCTACTGCCGGATGTAAACCTGCATCTGAAGCTCCTTTGGCCATGGTAATAGAGGCACCCATATCTACGCATGAGTTAATAGCGTTGAATGGCGCATTGGCTCCTAATGTATAGCAGCCTATGTCGCTGAATACTTTATGGGCAGGATATTCTTCTTTTAACACCTGAGTCAGTACTATATACATGTCGCGGTGACCGCAGCCGTCGCATAATGCCGGTGGACGCATCTCTACTATAGAAGGGATACTAAATTCTATTTTGTTTTCTTTTCCAAGAGCGCATGCTACTTTGTCCGGATTCAATTCTCCGTCTTGTGACAATGTTCCGTCCAAACGCCCTTTTACTTTTACGCCAATACCCAGATAGCCTTTCAATTGTTTTTCGACGAATGGTTGTCCGTCTTCCAGTACCAAGATCTCATCACATTCATTTACCAATTGCATGAGTTGCTTTTTGGGAAGAGGATATTGACCTATCTTAAGTACAGGGAACTCACATCCGTTGGGGTAATTTTCCATCAGATAATTGAAACCTATACCACATGCGATAATACCTAGTTTTTTATTAGGTCCATCTGTATATTTGTTGTATGGAGAGTTTTCGGAGGCTTTAATGAATTCGTCCTGGCGTTGTAACAGGATTTTGTAGCGCTTGCGCGCATTTCCTGGTAGTAGTATGAACTGTCGGGGATCTTCGCTGAACGATAATTCGTTTTGTGGTTGTTGCGCATTGCGCTCTACGCCTGAACGAGAATGCGCTAAACGTGTAACCATACGCATCAGTATAGGCTCTCCCATTTGTTCTGAAAAGGCAAAGCCGTTATATACCATGTCATAAGCTTCTTGTTGATTACTTGGTTCGTACATCGGAATCAACGAGAAATCGCCATAGAAACGGCTGTCTTGCTCGTTTTGAGAAGAGTGCATGCTGGGGTCGTCGGCTGCTACAACAATCATACCGCCTTTTACGCCTGTAATAGCGGAGTTGATAAAACAGTCTGCGGCCACATTCATACCCACATGTTTCATACACACTAATGCACGTTTTCCTGCGAACGACATACCCAAGGCAGCTTCCATAGCTGTTTTTTCATTGGAACACCAACGGTTGTGAATGTTTTGCTCGGCAGTAATGGGTGCCATCTGGATATATTCGGTTATTTCCGTAGAAGGAGTGCCAGGATAGGCGTATACGCCTGAGAGTCCGGCATCTAATGCAGCTTGTGCAATGGCTTCGTCGCCAAGTAAGAGTTGCTTGCTCATATTTGATTGTTTTAAGTATTAGTCATTGATTAAATATGGACGCAAATATAGCCTTTTGCTTTTATTTTATCATTAAATTACTTGAAAATCTTCCTTTCGTTTAATGCATTCCAGTATTTTCTTGCATTTTTCATATGCTCGGCATAGTTGGAGGCAAAGTTGTGTGTACCCGAGAAATCTTCTTTGGCACACATATAAATATAGTCATGTTTGACGTAATTCAAAACTGCATCCAGACCAATAGGAGAGGGTATGCGAATAGGACCGGGGGGTAAGCCAATGTTGCGATAGGTGTTATAAGGTGAATCAACTTCAAGGTGGGCATTGGTGATTCTTCTTAATCCAAAATCCTGAAGAGCGAATTTTATGGTAGGATCAGCCTGTAGAGGCATGTCTGAATGTAACCTGTTGATGTATAATCCTGCAACCATGGGCTTTTCAGGATTGTTGTTTGTTTCTTCTTCGACAATGGAGGCAAGAGTACAAACTTCTACTGGTGTCATTCCAATGCTCGTAGCTTTATTCAGGCGTTCTTGGTTCCAGAATTTCTGATGCTCTTTCTGTACGCGTTCGAAGAAATCTATGACACTCATATCCCAATACACTTGGTATGTTTCCGGAATAAATAAGCATGGTATTGTTTCTTTTGTATAGCCTAATTTTTGTTGAAAAGAGGAATCATTCATAACATTGGCTATTTCAGCGGAATCAATCATAAGTTGTTTGCCTACACTACGTGCTAATCTGTCAAGAGTACGTACACTACCAATAGTTAGATTAATTGGATCTTGATAGCCTCGGTACAGACGGCTAAAAACGTGATATACGTTTTCTCCCGGATGAATGCCATAACGTCCTGTGTGAATGTTTTGGGGGTAATTTCGGTACTGCGACATCCATAAGAAACCTTTGAAGCTTTTGGGGTGACCTTGGCTTCTCACCTTATTATATATGGAATCTATGGTATCGTCACGGTCAATGTATATATATGTTGTCTTTTGTGGATGGAACTGTGGAGCAAATAAATAATAATAAATTGTTCCTGTACAGGTGAGTCCGATGAGAATTAGCAATACTAATCCTCCAAAGAATATTTTTTTCTTTTTTTTATTCATAAGATATCCTAATAATAAAAGTCTGGCAAAGGTAAAAAGAATAAGCGAAATAAACTTCTTCCTGATGGAAAAACCATTTTAAAGTTGGATAATAAAAAAAAGAGATGCTTGTGACATCTCTTTTTTTGTTGAGCCGCTAGCCAGACTTGAACTGGCGACCTACGCGTTACGAATGCGTTGCTCTACCAACTGAGCTATAGCGGCATTGTTTACGGGGTGCAAAGGTACATTTTTATTTGAATAAGCAAAAAGAATTGATTGAATTTTTAGATTTATTTTTTTGAGTATATTTTTCTGTTTATGTAATGTGTTATTTCTTTTGGAAAAATTGGAAAATCGAACAAAAAACAGCATCTTTGTAACCTGACTTTGTGAACAAAAAGGTCTGATACTGGTTATGAATTTGAGATTGTATTATAAATATCTTTCCTCTCGTATTGCGTCTAAGTGGACGGTGCTATTGGTAGATGTATTGATTGTAGTAATAGCGATGTTTTTTGCATATTTGCTACAATTTCGTATATCATCTATTTTACATCCTTTTTCTCTTTATATATGGATGTTCTTTCTAGCATTGTTTAGTAATGTTTGTTTCTTTCATATACTTCGCACTTATGTAGGTGTAATCCGTTTTTCCTCCTTTGTCGACATTTATCGTGTATTTCAGAGCCTTACACTTGGGTATGGAGTGTTGGGATTGGGGAATTTCTTTTGGTCGGCTTTAGGTTTGGGAGAAACCCTGCCCGGGAGTATTTTATTTATAGCATATATTTTTTCCTTCATATTTATGGTAAGTTTGCGTATAGCTGTGAAAATGCTTTATGAAGCAATCGCTTTTGATGCGCGCCATTCAGTGAATGTATTTATATATGGATTTCATGGTACTGGTGTTAATGTAGCCAAATCATTAAGAGTTAGTCGTAATAATCATTTTCGTTTGCGCGGGTTTATATCCGATGAACCGGATATGATTGGTAAACATACTATGGGATGCAGAGTTTACGCCAATGATGACAAACTGTTTGAGCATCTGAAGAAAAAGAATGTGCAAACAGTGATTGTGTCTCCGGGTAAAATAGCTGATTTAGAAACGTTAGGTGTATTAGATGAGTTGTCATCACATAATATTCACGTAATGACAATTCCTCCATTGAGTAATTGTTTGGATGATGGATTAATAAAAGATATTCAGATAGAAGATTGGTTACGAAGAGAACCTGTACAAATTGATCTTCGGAAAATAACTCCGCACATAGAGGGGAATCGAATTATGATTACTGGTGCTGCCGGAACTATTGGCAGGGAGATCGTTCGTCAATTGGCTACCTTGAATCCATATCGGTTAATCTTGGTGGATCAAGCAGAGTCTCCACTATATGATGTGCAACTGGAACTTTCAGATCATTGGAAGAATCTGGATGTTCGTGTTTTGGTGGCTGATGTGACTAATCGTACGCGTATGGAAGCTATATTTAAAGAAACACAACCTCAATTAGTATTTCATGCTGCAGCTTATAAACAACCTTTATTGATGGAAGATTATGTTTCTGAAGCTTTGCAGGTTAATGTGTTAGGTACGATGAATATTGCAGATTTAGTTGTGAAATATAATACTTGCCGTATGATATTGGTGTCTACAGATCAAGCCGTGCAACTGGAAAATGTGGTAGGGTATAGCAAGCGTTTATCTGAATTGTATGTACAATCATTGGGACAAAAACGTCAGAAAGAAAATAATTCAGTAGGTAGTTTTATTACCATACGTTTCGGAAATGTATATCCGGATGCTCCTCATAGCTTGATGACTTTGCCTGAAGCTTGTGCCCTTGTCTTGGAAGCTGGAGTTATGGGGGGGAATGGTAGAGTATATATGTTTGAAGAAACGAGTAAAGTTGCTGCACTTCCCACATGGCATGATAAAATAAAATGTGAAGTGTCATGTGTTTATGATTATGAACAGATTAATAAAATACTATTGAATCTGATAGAACATAGCTATACTGAAAAAACGGCAATATTATTAACTGAAATAAAAAAAATAATGCTAGATTTAGCTGTTTCTGTGCTCGCATTAGAGAATGTGGCTGGGAATGTTTTTTAATTCTTTTTCGAAAACTTAGAGGTGAAATAAATGTATATTATGAAAATAATATGTTACCTTTGTGCCCGATTTATATTTATTACAAGAACTCTAAAGATTAATCAGAATATCTTATGCGTAGATTAATAGCACTATTCTTCTTGATATTTACTTTGTCAGGAGTTGCTGTGGCCCAGCAAATGTCGGATGATCAAGTTATTCAGTATGTAAAAAGCGCTCAACAAATGGGTAAAACTCAAAAGCAGATTACTACTGAGCTAATGCGGAGAGGGGTCACAAAAGAGCAGGTCGAGAGGATTCAGCAAAAATATGAAGATTCAAAATCAGGGAATCAGCAAAACAGTGCACAAGCAGGAAATCAATCTCGTCAACGTGGGCAGCAAAATACAGATAAAAAAATAGATGCTAATTCTAAAAATCAGCGTAATAATACCCAACAACGCACTATAAAAGGTTTACGTACTACCAATGGAAGAGAAATGTATCGTGGTGACCAAATGGAAATGACGAACGATTCATTGTGGATGGATAGTAACAGAGGTGTATATTGGGAAGAGGAAGACCCAACACAACAAATTTTTGGTCATAATATATTTACTAATGCAAATTTGACATTTGAACCCAATGTAAATGTAGCTACTCCTGTTAATTATCGCTTAGGTCCTGGTGATGAGGTGATTATTGATGTTTGGGGGGCTTCTGAAACAACTATTCGTCAAACTATTTCTCCGGAAGGGAGTATCTTGGTTAATAATTTAGGTCCGGTTTATCTTAGTGGGAAGACTGTAAAAGAGGCTAATAATTACTTGAGACAGGAGTTTGCCAGAATATATTCTGGTGTAACAGGCAACGTTCCATCGACTCAGGTGAAACTAACTTTGGGGGAAATTCGTTCTATCCAAGTAAATATAATGGGAGAAGTTGTTGTTCCTGGAACATACACTCTTTCTTCTTTTGCTTCTGTGTTTCATGCTTTGTATCGGGCAGGGGGCGTAAATAAAATAGGTAGTTTGCGTAGTATCAAAGTGGTGCGTAATGGGAATGTTATTGCTGATTTGGATGTTTATGATTTCATAATGAAGGGCAAAATGAAAGATGATGTCCGTTTGCAGGATGGTGATGTGATCCTTGTAGACCCTTATCAGTCGTTGGTGCAGATATTAGGGAAAGTTAAGCGCCCGATGTTTTATGAGATGAAACCAACTGAAACGATAGCTACTCTGTTGAAATATGCTGGTAATTTTACAGGTGATGCCTATAAGAAAGCTATTCGTGTTATTCGTAAGAGTGGTCGTGAACATCAGATCTATAATGTGGATGAGATGGATTATTCTGTATTTCGTGTGGAGGATGGTGACGTTGTTACTGTGGATTCTGTATTACAACGTTTTGAAAATCGTGTAGAAGTTCGTGGAGCTGTTTATCGCGAAGGCTTATATCAGTTGAACGGAACTGTGAATACAGTGAAACAATTGATTAAGAAAGCTGAAGGTATTCGTGGTGATGCATTCTTAAATCGTGCTATCATTGACCGTGAACGTGATGACTTAACACATGAAATTATTCAAGTAGATGTTAAGGGGCTACTTAATGGAACAGTTGCAGATATTCCTTTGCAACGAAATGATGTTTTATATATTCCAAGTATCCATGACCTAAAAGAAGAATATACTTTAACCATTCATGGTGAAGTTGCAAATCCGGGTACATATCTCTATTCAGATAATATGACTGTAGAAGATGTGATTTTGCAGGCAGGTGGTTTGTTGGAAGCTGCTGCTACAACTAAAATTGAAATTGCCCGTCGAGTGAAAGAACCGAAAAGTACTACTTTTAGTACTACAGTGGGACAAAATTTCTCTTTTGATTTAAAAGATGGTTTGTTGTTAGGTGATGGTAGTGGAGATTTTCATCTTGAACCATTTGATGAAATATACATTCGTAAGAGTCCGGCTTATCATCAACAACAAAATGTTGCTGTAGGAGGCGAGGTGCTTTTCAATGGTAGTTATGCATTGTCTAAAAAGAATGAACGCTTGAGTGATTTAATTGCTAAAGCTGGTGGTATCACTCCGGATGCTTATGTAAAAGGCGCTCGTTTGATTCGTAGAATGACTGAGGAAGAACTTCGTCGTAAAGAAGACGCATTGCGCATGACGCAAATGGGGGTTGGTGATTCTATCTCTATCAAGAAGCTTGATTTATCAGATACTTATTCAGTCGGTATTAGTTTGGAAAAAGCGTTGCAAAATCCAGGTTCAGATTACGACATGGTGTTACGTGAAGGTGATATGTTGTTTGTGCCGGAATATGTAAGTACGGTAAAGATCAATGGAGCTGTAATGTATCCCAATACAGTCCTTTATAAGAAAGGCGAAAATCTGCGCTATTACATAAATCAAGCTGGTGGTTTTGGCAATGATGCAAAAAAACGAAAAGCTTATATTGTTTATATGAATGGCACAGTTTCACGTTTGAAATCAGGAAATACAAAAGCTATTGAGCCTGGAAGTGAAATTATTGTTCCAAGTAAAGATCCAAGAAAGAAGATGAGTGCTGCTGAAATTATAGGTATGGGTACTTCTGCTGCTTCTCTCGCAACAATGGTTGCTACAATGGTTAACCTCTTTAAGAAATAGGATATATGAGTGAAGAAAAAATACAAAATACGACTCCTCAGCATCCTGAGGAACAAGAAATTGATTTAATTGAACTTGCACAAAAGGTTTGGGCTAGTCGTAAATTGATATTTAAAGCATGTGGTATTGCTGCTCTTGTAGGAATAGTAGTTGCATTTAGTATTCCTAAAGAATATTCTACAAGTGTCACGTTAGCTCCTGAGAGTGGTGGTAAATCAGGTGGAGGAAGTATGGGCGCTTTGGCTGCTATGGCTGGAATCAATTTGGGAAGTTCCTCTGGTGAAGATGCACTGTCTCCCGATCTGTATCCTGATATTGTAAGTTCTACCCCTTTTCTTATTGAGTTATTTGATGTAAAAGTCAAAGATCAAAAAGGGAAAATAGATACTACTTTGTATGCCTATTTAAAGGATAATCAGCGTAGTCCTTGGTGGAGTGCGATAATCTCTGCTCCGTTTAAAGCATTAGGATGGACATTATCTTTATTTAGAGATAAACCTGAAGGGGAGGAAAAAAAGCTTGATCCATTTCAGTTGTCTCTCGAAGAATCGGGAATTGCAATGGCGCTAAGTAAACGTATATCTATTGCTGCTGATAAGAAAACAGGTGTGACTACATTATCAGTAACTATGCAAGATCCTTTAATTTCTGCTGCACTTACTGATACAGTAATGCATTGTTTACAAAACTATATTACAGATTACAGAACAAACAAAGCTCGTCATGATTTAGCTTTTACTGAAAAACTTTATGAAGAAGCGAAGGCTAATTATACAGAAGCTCAGAAAAAATATGCTACCTTTGTAGATGCAAATCAGAATATAATCTTGTTAAGTTACCGTGCGGAACAAGAACGTTTACAGAATGAGATGAATTTGGCATATCAAGTATACACACAAGTATCTCAACAATTGCAGATGTCAAAAGCTAAAGTTCAGGAGATTACTCCGGTATACACTGTCGTTCAACCGGCTACCGTTCCATTACGTCCTGCTAAACCTAACAAAGTTATGATTTTAATAGGATTTGTTTTTTTGGCCGGCGTTGGTTGTGTAGGCTGGATCTTATTTGTGAAAGATTTATTAAAAGGATGGAAAAAGCAAACGATATGATAACAAATGATACTATGACATGCTGGTATGTGTTGCATACAGCTCCTAAATTAGAACATAAACTACTGCGGCGCTTAAATGCTGCTGGATATACAACTTACTGTCCCATGCAAGGAATATTTGTGAAGTGGAATGGAGAAACAAAAGAGGTAGTCACTCCTCTTTTTCCCGGTTGTTTATTTGTCGCAGGTGATGTTGCTAAAATGTCTTCTTTGCTATCTTCTAAAAAAGCATCATTTATAGTAGATAGCAAAGGTGAAAGTTTGTCTATAAAGGCAAGTAAAGCAGAGCTTTCTGCTATGTTTATCCAGTTATTTCAGTTGTGATGAAGCTGGTTACGGAAGAACTGCTGGATGCTATAACAACCCAGGCAAAGGAGAGCCCTCGTTTGCGTATGAATCATAACTTTCATGCTGCAATGGATGCTCCTATTCATCGATTGTTAAATGCTTTGGAGCCAGGCACCTATTTGCCTCCTCATCGTCATATGGATAAAGAGGAAACCTATCTGGTTTTGCGTGGGAGTTTATTTGCTTTCTTTTTTGATGAAGCGGGTGCCGTGGTCGAGAAAGTGTGCCTTAATCCTTCAGAAGGTAAGTATGGTTTGGAGATTCCTCCTTGTACCTGGCATAGTATTATTGCTTTGGAGTCAGGAACTGTTATCTATGAAATAAAGAAAGGTCCTTATCAACCGCTGCCCTTGGAAGATATTGCCTCATGGGCACCCTCGCCTTCAGATGAGGTGGGGGTAAAAGCTTTTATGAAGCGGATGTTGGAGATTTAACTCTCGAACATCCTGCTTCGTGCTAACATACAAGCCCCGATGATGCCTGCTTTATCTTTGAGTTTCGAAGTCATGATAACTGAGTCTTTATTTACTAGATTTAAGGAGTATTTTTTTACTGCAGTCTTTATCGGTTGTGTGATGTAATCGCCTGTTAATGATAATGTACCACCTATTATTACTAATTCTGGATTGAATATGTTAATGAGTCCGGCGATTTGTTTTCCTAATTTTTGCCCAATTTCTTCTACTATCTCAATACATAACAGATCTTCTTTGTTCACAGCTGTAATAATTTCATCTAATGTCAATGAATCACCTTTTGATTTTGCACGATCGGATAGGATAGAACTTTCACCATTATCAATTCGCTCCAATAGAATGCGATGTAATGCTGAACCTGATGCTTCTGTTTCCAAACATCCTTTTTTACCGCAATGGCACAATACCTCATTGTCAAATGTATTGATATGACCAAATTCTCCGGAAAAACCAGATTTTCCAGTATAGACTTTACCGTCTATGATGATTCCAATTCCTAGTCCCCAGCTTACATTTATGAAAATAATATTTTTTTCTCCTTTGACGCATCCCTGCATGTATTCTCCATAAGTCATAGCACGGGTATCGTTGTCTATAGTGACTTTGTGTCCGAGTCTTTCAGTTAAAATATCAGCTAAGGGGCGTTCTTCGAAGTTAAACTGGCTGAAACTATAACCTGATTCAGGATTGACTCGTCCCGAAATGTTCACACTAATATTTAAAATTTTCTCTTTATCAATGCTAAGCTTTTTAATGAAACTGAGGATTAGTTTGCATAATTCATTTAACCCCTCAACTGAGTTTTCAAAATGATAAGGTATATCCATTTTAAGTTCTACCATGTCTCCTTTAAAATTGATAAGACCAATATTGACAGAAAAGCGTTTGATGTCTACTCCTATGAAATATCCTGATTCAGGATTTAAGCCGTATAAGTTAGGGTGTCTTCCTCCATTTGTTTCTAATTTCCCATAATCGTTGATATAGCCATCTTCACACATTTCACTGATGAATTTGGTTACAGTGGGAACACTTAAATCTAATTCTTTTGAAAGGTCTGTAATAGTAGAACTCCCACTATATAAATAATGAGTAATGATTCTCTTTTTAACTAATGCATTTTTAGATCCAATTTCGATTTCTTTCAAAAACTGTTGATTCATATGATTTGCTTCTTTTTTATGTATTCACCACAAAGATAATTAATATATTTATTAATGTATGTGCTATTGATAAAAATATTCCTTTTTTGTTGTACTGCTATTAATGGTTTGTTTCTAATATCTTTTGTGTGTTATTCTACATATATAATACCACTCGTTTACTATTCAATCTTTTTTAAATAAAAAATGTTTCTTTTTCTTCTTGGAATGATGATATATTGTGTTTATATGCTTTGTATATATTCAAAATAATAATATTTTTCGGTTGTATATAATAAAAATATTAATTATATATTGTTTATATAATAAATATATATATATTTGCATCGTGATACAAGAGTACAGAGCATTGATAGTTTTATAATGTTGTATCATACATACGGTCTAATATGTATTCGATAGGTTTTAATATATAATGGTTAATCTTAAAGTTTCAATTATGAAGGCAAACACTCGTAGAGATTTTCTTAGAAAAGCAGCATTAGCTGGTGCTTCCATGTTAGCTGCTCCTTCATTATTAAGTGAGGAGAGGGAAACAGTTTCTGCTACCTCTCCCCACAATAAAATGGAGAAATTTATAATTCCCAAGGGAAATGCCTTAAAAATCACTGGTACTTTTCTAGATGAAATATCTCATGATATTCCTCATCAAAATTGGGGAGAAAAAGAGTGGGAACTCGATTTTCAGCATATGAAAAATATTGGGATCGATACTGTCATTATGATTCGCTCCGGATATCGTAAATTTGTTACTTACCCTTCTCGTTATTTATTGGATAAAGGATGCTATATGCCGTCTGTAGATTTAGTAGATATGTATCTCCGTTTGGCAGAAAAATATAATATGAAATTTTATTTTGGTTTATATGACTCTGGCAAATACTGGGATACTGGTGATTTATCATGTGAAATAGAAGATAATAAATATGTGATTGATGAGGTTTGGAGAAATTATGGTGAAAAGTATAAAAGTTTTGGAGGTTGGTACATCAGTGGTGAGATAAGTCGTAAAACAAAGGGAGCAATTGATGCTTTTTATTCTATGGGAAAACAATGTAAAGAGGTATCCGGAGGATTGCCTACATTCATTTCTCCATGGATTGATGGTAAGAAAGCAGTAATGGGTACAGGACTATTGACAAAAGAAGATGCAGTTTCTGTGCAGGAACATGAAGCTGAATGGAATGAAATTTTTGATGGTATCCATGATGTGGTAGATGCTTGTGCTTTTCAAGATGGACATATTGATTATGATGAATTAGATGCTTTTTTTAGTGTTAATAAAAAACTTGCTGATAAATATGGTATGAAATGTTGGACTAATGCGGAAACATTTGATCGTGATATGCCTATAGACTTTTTGCCCATAAAATTTGATAAGCTCCGTATGAAGTTGGAAGCTGCCAAAAGAGCAGGATATGATAAAGCTATAACGTTTGAATTTTCTCATTTTATGAGCCCCCAATCAGCTTATTTGCAAGCAGGTAATTTATATAATAGGTATAAAGAATATTTTAATATAAAGGGTAATGAATAATTTTATTAGATATTGGCTTATATTTTGCTTGTGTATTATAAGCATAGATATTGCAGCACAGACATTAAAAGATATTGAAGGACTAGTTAAATGTCAGGGGAAAGGTGTACCTAATGTGGTTGTTACAAACGGTTTTGACTGTGTATTGACTGACGTTAATGGAAAATTTACGATACCTTATCATCGAGATGCGCGTTTCGTTTATGTAACAACTCCTGCGGGGTATCTGGCACCTAGAAAATATAGTCTTCCTGGTTATTATCTGAGAATAGATGATAGATTGGAAACTTATGATTTTACATTGATAAGAAATTCTAAGAATGATCTGAATCACGTATTTCTAGTGCAATCAGATGTACAAGTTGCAAAGGAAAGTGATATTGAAGGATATGTAAAATACCTGAAGGATGTACGCCAATATATAGATAAGCATATTAAGGATAGTGAACTGTTTATGTTAGATTGCGGTGATATTGTGGGGAATACTCCTACTTTCTTTTCTAAATATATTGAAGCGTCTGATGTAATAGATACTCCCATTTATAGAACCGTTGGTAATCATGATATGGAATACGGGGTGCGTTCTTATGAACATTCTTATAAAACATTTGAAGATAATTTCGGACCTATATATTACTCTTTTAATAGGGGAAAAGCACATTATATCGTTTTGAATAATAATTATTATATTAATAGGAATTATCGCTATATAGGATATATAGATGAGCGCACTTTACAATGGATGGAAAAAGACTTGGAATTTGTGCCTAAAGATCATTTGGTGTTTGTATCCATGCATATTCCATCTAGTTCTACGAAAGAATTACAATTTAATGCTCTATTACCAGATGAAACGAGTAATGCAGCCAGTTTATATGATATTTTGAAAGGTTATAATGCGCACCTTCTTACCGGGCATACTCATTATAATTGGAACGTTGTTTTTAGTGATAGTTTGATGGAACATAATACGGCTGCGGTGTGTGGTACTTTTTGGAAAGCTGATATTTGCACAGATGGTACTCCGAGTGGCTACGGCGTTTATAATGTGGCTGGAAATAAAGTAACTTGGAGTTATAAGAGTGTAGGCTATCCTATGACTCATCAATTTAGGGCTTATCCGGTTGGATCATCTGATGAATATCCTGATTATATTATTGCTAATGTTTGGAATTGGGATGAATTATGGAAAGTGGAATGGTACGAAGATGATAAATATATGGGAGCTATGGAACGTTTTGAAGGATATGATCCTGAAGCAAAAATTATCTGCTCTGATAAAGAAAGAGTTGTTTATGATTGGATTATGCCGATAAAAACTAAACATTTATTTAAAGCTATTCCTAAAAAAATGGATGCTAAAATAGAAATTCGTGTTACAGACCGCTTTGGTAATCTTTATAAGGAGAATGTTAAAACAATAAAATGATATAACTATTATAATTGATTATTTTATGAAATCTACAGTTAATATAGGCTATCTGGTATTTCTTTCTTTTGTAGCTGCTTTAGGAGGATTTTTGTTTGGATATGATACAGCAGTTATTTCAGGAACAATAGCTCAAGTAACAACTCTTTTCCAACTGGATGCGTTGCAGCAGGGGTGGTATGTAGGATGCGCTTTAGTCGGATCTATCATTGGAGTGTTGTTTGCAGGAGTTTTAAGTGATAAGTTTGGTCGAAAAATAACAATGATTCTCTCTGCTATTTTATTTTCGACTTCTGCAGTGGGATGTGCTTTGTGTGCTGATTTTAATCAGTTGGTGGTTTATCGTATCATTGGGGGGATTGGTATAGGAGTTGTTTCTATTATTTCGCCATTATACATATCCGAAGTGTCTGTTGCTCAGTATCGTGGAAGACTTGTCTCTTTATATCAACTTGCGGTTACTGTTGGTTTTTTAGGAGCTTATTTAGTGAATTACCAATTATTAGCATGGGCAGAGGCTAATCCGGAACCTAGTGCAGGATGGTTGGACAAAGTATTTGTAACTGAAGTGTGGCGTGGAATGTTAGGCATGGAAGCATTGCCTGCTATATTATTCTTCCTTATAATCTTTTTTATACCCGAAAGTCCCCGCTGGTTAATTTTGAAAAGACAAGAAGCGCGAGGTTTGGGTATCTTGAAAAAAATTTATCTTTCAGTAGAAGATGCTGTATTCCAAATGAATGAAACCAAAGCAGTTCTTTTGTCAGAATCCAAATCGGAATGGGCTTTACTTTTACAGCCTGGCATTATGAAAGCAGTAATAATAGGAGTTTGTATTGCGATGTTGGGGCAATTTATGGGAGTAAATGCTGTACTCTATTACGGACCTTCTATTTTTGAGAATGCCGGACTTTCCGGAGGTGATTCTTTGTTTTATCAGGTATTAGTAGGAGTAGTTAATACGTTAACTACGATATTGGCACTTGTTATTATTGATAAAGTTGGCCGTAAAAAACTTGTGTATTACGGAGTTTCAGGAATGATTATTTCTTTACTACTTATTGGTTTCTATTTTATATTTGGAGAAGCGTTAGCTATATCAAGCCTTTTCTTACTGGTATTTTTCTTATTCTACGTATTTTGTTGTGCTGTTTCAATCTGTGCGGTAGTATTCGTCCTTCTTTCTGAAATGTATCCTACAAAAGTGCGTGGCTTGGCTATGTCTATTGCCGGTTTTTCTCTATGGATTGGAACGTATTTGATTGGTCAGTTAACTCCTTGGATGCTCCAAAATCTTACCCCCGCTGGAACATTCTTCTTGTTCGCTGTTATGTGTGTGCCTTATATGTTAATAGTTTGGAAATTAGTTCCAGAAACAACTGGTAAATCTTTGGAAGAGATTGAACGTTATTGGACTCGTGTAAAATAAATCGACCTTATTAATTATAATATCAAAAGAGATTATGGACATAAAAAAATTAGCAGCTCTGTATAAGGATGAACTGATGGATAATATTCTTCCTTTTTGGCTTGAACATTCTCAAGACCATGAATATGGTGGATATTTCACATGTTTGGATCGTGAAGGTAAAGTCTTTGATACAGATAAATTTATATGGCTGCAGGGCCGTGAAGTATGGATGTTTTCAATGCTGTATAATAAAGTAGAGAAACGCCAAGAGTGGTTGGATTGTGCTATTCAAGGAGGAGAATTTTTGAAGAAGTTTGGGCATGATGGTAATTATAATTGGTATTTTTCATTAGATCGTCAAGGAAAGCCATTAGTTGAACCATATAATATTTTCTCATATACTTTTGCAACTATGGCATTTGGGCAGCTGAGTTTAGCAACAGGGAATAGTGAATATGCGGATATTGCCAAGAAAACATTTGATATAATTCTGTCGAAAGTAGATAATCCGAAAGGGCAATGGAATAAACTGCATCCAGGTACTCGCAATTTGAAAAACTTTGCATTGCCAATGATTTTGTGTAATCTGGCTTTGGAAATAGAGCATTTATTGGAAGCTAATTATTTGGAAAAAACAATGGAAGTATGTATCCATGAAGTAATGGAGGTGTTTTTCCGTCCGGAATTAGGCAATATAATAATAGAAAATGTTCAAGTAAACGGTGAACTTTCCAACTCGTTCGAGGGACGTCAGGTTACCCCGGGGCATGCGATTGAAGCAATGTGGTTCATTATGGATCTTGGAAAACGTTTGAATCGTCAAGATCTGATAGAAAAAGCTAAGGACACTGCTTTGACGATGCTAAATTATGGATGGGATAATGAATATGGTGGCATTTATTATTTTATGGATCGGAATGGTTATCCTCCACAGCAATTGGAATGGGATCAGAAACTTTGGTGGGTTCATATTGAGACTCTAATTTCTTTATTGAAAGGTTACAATTTGACGGGAGACCAGCAATGTTTGGAATGGTTTGAAAAGGTACATAATTATACATGGAGTCATTTTAAAGATCCGGAATATCAAGAATGGTATGGCTATTTGAATAGAAGAGGTGAGGTGCTGTTGCCGTTGAAAGGTGGTAAATGGAAAGGATGTTTTCATGTTCCAAGAGGTTTGTATCAATGTTGGAAATTGTTAGAAGAAATTGCTAATAAAAATCAATAGTCTTCATTGACTAAAAAATATAATACTATGAATAGACGCAGTTTTTTAACAGCTTTAGGTTTGAGCACTGCCGGTTTTGTGTTACCAGGAGTGGCTAAAGCAGGTATTTGGGAACACATGGCACTGAATAGGAACATTAAGCCTATTTCAGGCTCATGGTTTGAGTTTCAGCATCCCGGTGGTAAGGAGGGGGTATATTGGGACAAGGATTTAAGAAATTTCACTGCGGATCAATGGAGAGAAAAAATACGTGAGATCAGTGAAACTGGTATGGAGTATTTAGTAATGATGAATGTTGCTGCACATGGAAAAGCTTTTTATGATACTCAGTTGGCTCCGAAATTTGAAATGGGTTGCGAAGATCCTATTGAGACTGTACTTTCTGCTGCAGATGAATTTGGTATAAAGTTCTTTGTTAGTAATGACTTTTGGGGATCTGATCTTGATGCTGTCAGGATGATGACGGATAAAGATTTAAGTAGAAAGAGAAATCGTTCTATGGAGGAAATTTTTGCGAAATATGGACACCATAAAAGCTTTTATGGATGGTATTTTCCTAATGAGTCTTGGTTAGATCCATATTTTGGAGAGTTTGTAATTCCATATGTCAATGAGTGTGCTCAAGTTGCTAAATCATTAAATGCTAATTGTGTAAACATAATTGCTCCGTATAATATTAAAAAGGAAAAGTGTGATGATTACTTTGTTAAGCAGTTGGAGCAACTTAATGTGGAAATTGTCGCTTATCAGGATGGTGTAGGGGTAGGAGCAACAAAACTGGACGAATCTGCCCGTTTTTATGAAGATCTATCTAGAGCTCATCAAAAAGCTGGACGCTCCAGAATATGGGCCGATATGGAATTATTCTATTTTGAGCAAACTACTCATGGCAGCTTGATTTCAGCCGATTTCAATACAAGAATAATTCATCAGATGGAAGCGATTTCTCCTTTTGTAGATAAAATTCTTGTTTACCAGTATTTGGGAATAATGAATAAACCTAATTCTAAGGCACATGCCGGATTACGTGATGAATCAGTAAGGCTATATAACCAATATATGGCTTGGTATAAGAAACAGGATTTCAAATAAATATGAATAATATGAAAAGATTAATATATTTAATAATATCTCTGTTGGCTTTTAGTAATATGGCAGCTCAAGATCCTGCGGACTTTGTGCTTCCGTCTATTATTAGTGACCATGCTGTGATGCAGCGTAATGCTGAGGTAAAACTTTGGGGATGGTGTCCAAGTGTATGGGATTTAAAGATTGTATGTAGTTGGGCTCCGCTTGATACGATTCATGCTTCCTCTGATAAATATAAATATTGGGAAGTATATGTAAATACTCCTAAAGAAGAAGGCCCCCATACTATTAAGTTTTACGGATGGGAAAATAAGTTATGCGCAGAAGTTAAAGATATTCTGATGGGGGAAAGTTGGCTTTGTTCCGGACAATCTAATATGGAATATTGCTTCAAATGGCGTGTAGATGATGTGGATGATAAGACCGCTTTATTTGATAATAAAAAGATTCGCTTTTTCAAAGTGGCAAAATTATCCTCAAAATATCCGGTTGAGAGAATTCAAGGAAAATGGGAAATCTGCTCTCCTGAAACGGCAGAAGATTTTAGTGTAGTTGCTTTTTGCTTTGGAAAAAAGTTGAATGAAGAATTGGAGAATCTGCCGATTGGGCTGATTGGTTCTTATTGGGGAGGTACAGCCATTGAACCTTGGATGGATGAATTTATGCTGAATCATGAAAAGCTAGTTGACAAAACAGAAGCTTTGACTGCAGGCTGGGCACCTACTGCTAATTCGTCTCTATATAATGCTATGATTTATCCTATTGTTAATTATACAATTGCCGGAGTGATTTGGTATCAAGGGGAAGCTAATAATGAACGTGCTTCGGATTATGGAACTATGTTTGATGCGATGATACGCGGTTGGCGAAATGCATTTCACCGGTATTTACCTTTCTATTTTGTTCAGATTGCTCCATGGAATGGATATGATAATAAAAATGCTGCATATTTGCGGGAACAACAGAGTAATGTGGCAGCAACTTTAAGAAATACAGGTATGGTAGTGATTGGTGATTTGGTCAATGACATCTCGGACATTCACCCAAGTTTGAAAAGGCAGGTAGGGGAGCGTCTTGCCAATTTAGCATTGAAAAATTTATATCATAAAGACGAGTTGCAACCATATTCGCCGATGTTGAAATCATTTAAGGTTGACGGGCGTAAAATTATTGTCACAACCACAGCACTAGGGAAACTTAGTTGCAAAAACAAAGAGATTCTGCATTTTGAATTAGTCGATAAAGCAGGTAATCTTTACCCGGCCAAAGCCTCAATTCTGAAGAATGGTGATATTAGTGTTACTTCGAATAAGGTGAAAGAGCCGGTTGGTGTGCGCTATTGCTTTTCTAATGATGCTGTGCCTAATTTATTTGATATTAACGGTTTGCCTTTGGCACCATTTAGAACAGATACAAAATGATGAAAAAGTATATTTTAAATATTGTTTGTTGTTTTATTTGTATTTCTGCTTTTTCGCAGACTGCAAATTTGAAATTCCACAATGGAAAGTTTAAGATTGTTCAGTTGACTGATTTACATTGGGTAGAGAGTGAGTCCTATAAACTGAAGAATGATAGCACTTGCAATCTTATTCGTGAGGTTATTAGGATGGAACGACCTGATTTGGTGATTCTAACCGGTGATGTAGTCGTTTCTTGGAATGCAAAGAAAGGATGGGAAAAATTAGCAAACTTGTTTGAAAAAGAAAAGACTCCATTTGCAGTAACTTTTGGGAACCATGATGAAGAAACAGATATGAATAATTCCCAAATATTGGACTATCTGCGCACATTTCCTTCCAATTTGACCTATGATGCTGATGAAGGAGTTTCTGGTTCGGGGAATTGCACATTACCTATTATGTCTTCTGATGGCTTATCGCAAAAATGGGTATTGTATCTTTTTGATTCTCATAACTTAACTAAGAATCGTTCATTTGGATATTATGACTGGATTAAATTTGATCAGATTGAATGGTATCGGAAAAGCAGTGATCTGTTCACAGAACGTAATGGACGGAAATTACCCTCAATGGCCTTTTTTCATATTCCTCTACCTGAGCATGAAACAGCGAGGTGGGTGTGTCGTGAATTTGGTGAAAAACAAGAAGGCGTTTGTACTCCTAATGTGAATACCGGTTTATTATCTGCCTTCATAGAAAAAAGAGATGTTATAGGTGTTTTTGTTGGTCATGATCATAATAATGATTATATGGTTGACTGGGATGGTAATATTGCTTTGGCATATGGTCGAAAAACCGGATATCCATCTGCATATGATGAAACATTAAGTCGAGGCGTTCGTGTAATTAATCTGTATGAAGATCAAGCTTCTTTTGATTCTTACATAAGAGACTTGAATGGTACTTATTTTCATTATAGGTTTGAACAGAAAAATATGGGAACTGACATTCCCAGTTTTTGTGGTTCTTTTATTCAGGAATATTTGGTTGTAAACTGGGATGATAAACGTTGGGACCAAGAAATGGAAATGCTGAAAGAAGCTGGTATGAAGTATTTGATTTACGCACCGGCATTATTGGTGAGTGAGCAGGGGAATGCTGCAACGAATTATCCGTCTACTTTATCCAAGAAAAAACAACAAAATAAGACACTTGAAAAATGTTTGCGTAGTGCTCAAAAAAATGGTGTTAAGATATTTATAGGACTGAACTTTAATGAGCGTTGGTGGAAATTCGATTATGAGGCTGATTGGTTATATACTCAGATGGAAATGGGTAATAGAGTTGCAGATGAGATTGTCGCTTTATATAAGGATAAATATCCGGATGCAATGTATGGTTGGTATTGGACTTGGGAAGTTGACAATTTGAATTGTATGACTGAAGAATCTCAATCAATTCTTGCAAATGCGTTGAATGTCAATTTGGATCATCTCTCAAAAATAACCCCGAAAATGCCTTTTATGATGTCTCCATTCATGAATTATAAAGTAGGTGGGAATGCTGAAAAATATGGTAAGATGTGGGAAAATGTTTTTGCACAAACTCATTTTCGGATAGGGGATATTTTTGCACCTCAAGATTGTATCGGTGCAGGAGGATTGAATTTAGATAATTTGTGGGAATGGTTTTCTAAGTTAAAGCAAGCGGTTAATACTAAACCAGGATTGAAGTTTTGGGGAAATGTTGAGACATTTGATCAACGTTTTTGGACTAGTGCCCCGCTTGAAAGGGTCAAAAAGCAATTGGAAATAGTGAATGGTTATGTAGGCAATATTATATGTTTTGCGTATAGCCATTATAATAGTCCATTTGTTGTGAATGAAGATTATCATAAGGCTTATCTAGAATACTGTAAGAGTGGGCAGCTCCCTAAAATGGCAACTCCGGAAAAAGTAGTCAATGCCAATATTCAGAAATTGGCTGAAGGAGTGAAAATAAAATGGGTAGCAGATAATTTGAAAGGAGTAGCCGGATATAGCATATATCGGGATGGAGAATTAATAAAGCGACTTCAAACACAAAATGGAGTATTCCCAACAACGTTTGTTGATGCAGAAGGAGACTTAAATAGAATCTATGAAGTAGCCGTTTATAATGTTATTGGAGACGAATCAATAAAAGTAAAAGCAGAATGAAACTAAGTGTAAAAAATATAGCCCTGAATATTGGCATTTGGATGATTGGTGTATTGAATACCGGATGCAGTTCTTCTTCATCTTCCGCAATGCAGGACGAAATCTCAATGACATCGCAACAGCTAGCCGATAAAATAAAGGGAGGATGGGCGGCTAAAACAATAGGTTGCACTTATGGAGGACCAGTTGAGTTTCTGCATAACGGTACTATGATTCAAGACTATACTCCAATAAAGTGGTCTAAGGATAGAGTCAAATTTTATTTTGATACATTTCCCGGTTTATATGATGATATCTATGTAGATATTGTATTTGTGAATGTATTTGAGCGTTTGGGTCTAGAAGCACCTGCTGATTCTTTTGCAATATCTTTTGCGAATGCCGGTTTTCCCCTTTGGCATGCTAATCAGGTTGCAAAGTATAATATAAAACAAGGTATTATGCCTCCCATGTCTGGTCATTGGTTGAATAATCCTCATGCAGATGATATTGATTATCAAATAGAAGCTGATTTTGCAGGATTGATGTCTCCGGGTATGCCAAATGCAGCCTCCGGTTTTTCTGATACAGTCGGTCATATTTTTACCTATGGTGATGGATGGTATGGTGGAGTGTATGTTGGCGCACTCTATTCAATGGCTTTTGTAACCAATGATATAGAAACTGTAGTAGAGGAAGCTTTGAAAACAATTCCTGAACAGAGCGACTTCTATAAATGTATAAAAGATGTAATCAATTGGCACAAACAGTATCCGAATGATTGGAAACAGACTTGGTTTGAGTGCCAGAAAAAATGGGCTTCGGAAGTTGGTTGTCCGGATGGTGTATTTGTCCCATTTAATATTGATGCAAAAATAAACAGTGCTTACGTAACGATAGGGTTATTGTATGGTATGAAAAATTTCCATCAGACGATTGATATTGCTGCACGTTGCGGGCAAGATTCTGATTGTAATGCCGCGACTGCTGCCGGTGTTTTGGGGACTATGCTTGGGTATGCTAATATACCGGATATTTGGAAAGAGAGCCTTTATGAAATAGAAGATTTGCCTTTTGCCTATACAGATGTATCATTGAATAAATTATCTGAATTAAGTTTGAAGCAAGCACTGGAAGTCATAAAGAAAGAAGGAGGAACTGTTGAAGACGGAAAAGTCACTATTAAACTACAGAAACCTGTTGCTGTAAAATATGAAAAAGCTTTCGACGGGCACTATCCTATTGATAAAGTGGCGGTAAATCTCTCTTTGCAATCTCAATCAGAATTTGCATTTGATGGAATAGGATTTGTCCTAAAAGGATATACAAAATGTACAGATGAAGACTATGTTGCCACTGTTGAAATGTATATTGATGGAGTTTTGGAAGAAACAGTGAATTTGCCGGTTGCAAAAGCTTCTTCAATAGATAATAGAAGAGTTGATTTGTTTCATAAGTACCAGTTATCCAAAGCTGCGCATAAGGTTAATCTTAAATGGTTGAATCCTCGTGAAGATGCGGAAGTTTATTTAGGAGAAGCTGTTATTTATTCTAATCAGTCTAATTAAAACTACTTATATTAACAAATAATATTTATACTATGAAACAGAGTTTCCGAATGAAGATGTTAGGTTTACTAAGTATCTTAACTGTACTCCCGATGATTCCTGTATGTGCGGGTAATTATACTTTTGATAAGCCTTCTAAAGACAAAGTTGCTAAGTCCGGTTCAATAGTAAAGCCTATAACCGGAACATGGATAAATTTGGCATATAAAGATGTTCGCAACAAGTATACGAATCCACAGAACTTTGATAATACAGATCCGGAACTGTGGGAAGCAAAAGTACGTGAACTTGCTAATATGGGCATTGAATATTTGGTGTTTATGGAGGTTGCCAATGAAGGTAAGGCTTATTATCCGTCAAAGATCATGCCTTGGCTGTATGATAAGAATATGAAAAGTCCGGTAGATGCTATTCTTGATGAAGCTGCCAAAAACAATATGAAAGTATTCATGAGTACAGGTTGGGCAAAGGATCAAGATGATAACTTACTTGATCCGGCGATTAAAGCACGTCAACTTCAGATAATGGATGAGTTAGCTTCCATCTATAAAAATCACAAAGCATTTTATGGCTGGTACTTACCGGTGGAAGACTGCCTTTGCCCAATTTTTGCAGAACATGCAGTACAATCGGTTAACACATTGACAGAAAAAGCAAAAGCTTTGACTCCTGGGAAGAAAACATTGATTTCACCTTATGGTATTGGTTTGTCTGAGTTCGATCATCCCGACTTTGAGAAACAAATGGCAAAGTTAAAAGTGGACATCATTGCTTATCAAGATGAAGTAGGTTGTGTGCGTGACAAATTTACTCTTCCCCGTTTGAAGAAGAATTGGAAAAGAATGCGTGAAGTACATAATCGTCTGAACATTGAGATGTGGGCTAATTGTGAAACCTTTACTTGGGAGGAAGGAACGAATGATCGTCAGTCTGCATTGATTCCAGCTGCATATTCCCGATTGCTTTCTCAGCAGGTTGCTGCATCTGCCGCTGGCGTAGATCGAATTATTTCTTTCATGTTCGGTGGTATTATCGAAGATCCGAATTCTGCTTATCAATTAGGACAACCGGTATGGTCCAATAATATGCGCAATAGTTATATGTCATGGAAGAATGGAGATACATTTTGGAAGTTGTTTGAGGCTACTTTATTGGAAAAGTTAGCTAATTCAGCCAATTCAGCAATGGCGAGTGGAATAGAACAAAAAGCATTACTTGACGGACAAGTTGCTGAAGAAAATAGTGAAGATAATCGTTGGGTAAAATTTGATAAAGGTCATCATGAAATAGTGGTCGATTTGCAGAAGATAGTACCTGTTAAGAGAATTATGGTACGTACATTAAACTATAATAAAGAGGAAATTGGTACTCCGCTAAAGGTATATGTATATACTTCTACGGATGGAAATACTTATAGTCTAGCATCTATCAAAGATGCTCCTTACTTTCCCAATAACAATCATGATGCTTGGATTGACGGAATTTTATTCGATGAATTGAACGAGAAAACACGTTATGTGAAGGTTGCTTTTGATGCACCACAGAAGGTATATATGGATGAACTGTTCATTAATCCTTCAATCAAATAGCAATTTTTAGAGAATAGAGGTATATAGTATGGTTATGCGTAGGGAAAGAAAGCCGCCCACATGTAGTAGGCATACTGTAGAATAATTAATCCTATTTTACTTTTTTCATAATTTTATTTCACGGCTGAGAATATGTGATTACCTATCATTATTTTTTTATATAATTAAAGTTATATCATAAATATGGCTGTAATTTCTAATACAGTGAAAAACTACTTTTATTTATTTAATCCAAAAAATAATCTATGAAAGGATTACACAAATCAATGAATCGGATTATCGGAGTGCTTTTAATGGCATTGATGATAGTTCCAAATGGTTTGAGAGCAGAAACAGTTGAAATGCTTCAAACCTCTAAAATTACAGGTATTGTTACTGATGATTTTGGTGAACCGGTAATTGGTGCTACTATTCGTAT
This sequence comes from Bacteroidota bacterium, assembly GCA_023458215.1. The sequence goes on along the minus strand of JAEXAJ010000202.1, from coordinate 18,266 downwards.
TAAGAATGCAAATCATGGTACAGTAACAGATGTAAATGGGCATTATTCGATTAATGCTGCTAGTAATGCTACTTTGGTTATTTCCTTTGTCGGTTATAGAACTCAGGAAGTAGCAGTGAAAGGTAGGAGTACGGTGAATGTAACATTGAAGGAGGATAGCCAAATGCTCGAAGAGACGGTGGTTATCGGTTATGGAAGTGTGGCCAAGAAAGACCTTACAGGTGCTGTGTCTTCCTTGAATAGCAAAGATTTGCTGAAAACAAATCCGGCAAGTATTAATCAAGGATTGCAAGGTAAGATGGCCGGTGTACAGGTTTCTCAAGCTGACGGTGCTCCTGGAGCAGGTGTAACTATACAAATTCGTGGTGCCAACTCTTTCACTACTAGTACTGAACCGCTTTATATTTTAGATGGCGTACCATTTTCAAGCGGCGAGGCTCCTTCAACAGACTTCGGAACGAAATCTAATAATAACCCATTGAGTTTGATTAGTCCACAAGACATTGAATCAATCCAGGTTTTGAAAGATGCTTCTGCAACTGCTATTTATGGTTCACGCGCAGCGAATGGTGTAGTGATTATCACCACCAAAAGTGGTACTCAAGGAAAGGCAAGAGTACAATTTAGTGCCAATTTCAGTGTTTCTAAACCAGTGAAGCTTATCGACGTTTTGAATGCCGCCGACTACGCTGATTTTAAGAATGAATGTACTATTATGGGTTATATGTATGATGGAAAAGAATATGTTGCTGACTCAAGTTTGCCTTATCCGGTACCCGGACAATGGTCGCAAAGAGAGATTAAAGATCCGATAACAGGAGAGTTAATAGGTATAATAAAAACATATAAACCGGGACCTGACGACTTCCGTAATGGTTTTGATTTGCGTCAGGATGGTAAAATGTTTTATGGTACTAATTGGCAAAAAGAGATTTTCCATGATGCACTTAGTCAGGATTATAGTTTGAACATTTCCGGTGGCGACAAGAATGGTTCTTATATGTATTCTGGTGGTTATTTGGATCAGCAAGGTGTTATTGTGAATTCATATTTCAAACGTTATAATGTGCGTGCTAATAATACCCGTAAGATAAATGACTACGTGGAAGTTGGTAGTAACTTGAGTTTTACTAAATCAGAAAACCGACTGGCACGTACTAATACCGAGAACTATGGTGTGATAGAATCTGCTATTGCATTTAACCCGACTCGTCCGGTATTCGACCCTGATGCGGATTCAAAGTTTTCTGAAGACTTTGCTTCTGGTCTTGCTAATCCATACCTGAGTGCACATACTGAAAAAAATGTCTTAAGTTCTTATAATGTAAATGCTTCGGGATTTGGTGAACTGACTTTCACTGATTGGTTGAAATTCCGTCAGAATATAGGTTATGGCTATACTTACAATGAACGTAGTCAATATTACAATCGATACACAGGATATGGTCAGAGTCCGACAAATGGTTATGGTCGTAAAGATGACAATACATACGAGAGCTTGACTTTAGAATCTTTGTTGACATTCAATAAAAAATTTGGTATACATGCATTGAATGTTGTGGCTGGTATGACTTATGAAAATTATGGTGGAAGAAGCAAGAATATGCTTGCTAAGAATTTCCCGAATGACATAACAGAAGATAACGATATGAATGCTGCTGTTGGTGTGAAGGAAATAGGTAGCGGAAAATGGCGTTCGCAATTGATGTCTTTCCTGGGACGTGCAAATTACAATTTACTGGACAGATATCTTTTTACAGCTTCTTATCGTCGGGATGGATCCAGCCGTTTCAATCCGTTGAATCGTTGGTCTAATTTCTTCTCCGGAGCAGTTGCGTGGCGTATTTCAGATGAACAGATCATTAAAAACATGAACTTCTTTGACAACTTGAAGCTACGTTTAAGCGCCGGTCAGACAGGTAATCAGGGTATTGGTGCTTATGCTACTCGTTCTCGATTCTCTGCACAAAATTATCCTTATGACGGGACATTGTATCCGGGAGCAGCCGAAGATCGTTGGGGAGGACCCGCTGCTGCAAACTTGAAGTGGGAGACTACTAATCAGTTTGACTTAGGTCTTGATGCAGCGTTCTTTAATAATCGTGTCAACTTGGTGGTGGATATGTACTACAAAAAGACTACCGATCTGTTGCAGTATCGATATATAGATATGAGTAGCGGATTTAATGAAATAGCTTGCAACTATGGTAATATTACCAATAAAGGACTTGAAATTACCGCTCACGTCGTTCCTATTAAGACACGTGACTGGATGTGGACTTTAGATGCCAATATTTCTTTCAACCGAAATAAAATTGGTGGTTTGGACGCAGATCAGTTCTCTGATGTAGCTTACGGAATAGAAAGTATGTTCTTACGCAGAAACGGTTATCCAATTGGTACTCTCTATGGTTATGTAGAAGATGGATTCTATGATAATGAAGCAGAAGTACGTGCGGATCCCTATTATAGAGATGCAAGTGCTTCGAAGGTAAAATCAATGGTTGGTCAGGTGAAATATAAGAATATGGATGATGATCCGATGATTGATGACCGTGATAAAGCTATTATTGGTGATACAAATCCTGATTATCAGTATGGTTTGACCAGTACTTTGAACTGGAAAAACTGGACTTTCAGCTTCTTCCTGCAAGGTACACAAGGTAATGATATCTTGAATGTAAACTTAAAGCAATTTGATGTCGCAGTTGGATCTGGTAATATGCCTTATTTTGTTTACAATAACCGCTGGACGCCGGAAAATAGAGCAAATGCTTTATGGCCCCGTGCTGATGGTACTTTTACCCGTGCAATGAAAGCATCCGACCGTTATATTGAAGATGGATCTTATTTGCGTTGCAAGAATATTAGTTTGAGCTATAATTGGGCACATCCTGTTAAATTCGTTGAGTCAATAAACATAGTGGCTAGTATCTCTAACCTGTTTACTATTTCGGGTTATGACTGGTATGATCCGGATGTCAATGCATTTGGTAGCGACGCAACTCGTAGAGGTGTAGACATGTCCTCATATCCGAGTGCTCGTACATTTAACTTAGGTATTCAATTAGCATTCTAAAAAGTAGGAATATGAAATTACTAAAAATATTAAGCTTATGTGCTGCAGGCTTGTTTCTGACCACATCATGTGATTTGGATGAGGAAACATATACCTTTGTCGCAGGTGAAGATGTTGCTGCCGAAGGTTCGTACGATCAATTAGTGGCAGGTGCTTATAGCACCCTCCATTGGCCTTTCACATGGGGTAACTACCATAATGTGGTTAACTTTGACAATGATTATCAAACCGGTCCCGGTTGGGCGTTTGGTGATGAAGGTGCCGGTAACTTTTATGATAAGAGTTCTACTAAGAATTTTTATCAATACTATTGTACAACCATTCATAGGGCCAATTACCACTATTACTTGGTAAAGAAAATAACCGGTGTACCTGAAAAGGAAATTAATAATGCATTGGGTGAGTTACGATTTTTGAAGGCATGGTCACAGTTCCAACTGGTTCAGTTCTTTGGTCCTATTCCTTTGTACAAATACTCTATTGCAGAGGGTAACTCTACCGATTTGCCCCGTTCTTCTGTAAAAGAAGTGTATGAGCATATTATCGAGACATTGAAAGAGGCGGAAGGATTACTGATGGCCCGCACTGATGAAGGTTTCCAAAAAGGACATGTATGTCGTGCCACTGCTAAAGCTTTATTGGCAAAAGTATATGCTACGATTGGTTCTGCATCTATGAAGAGTGGTCAAATAACAGTAAAAGGCGGCCCTGGAAGCAAGGTGAATCCTGACGGTACTACTTCTCGCTTAATGCCTGTACCCATCACTCATGATAAGATCTTAGTGGCCGGATATGAGGATTTTGATTCTCAGGAATATTATCGTCTTGCTAAAGAAAAGGCTGCGGAAGTAATTAATAGTGGTGAAGTCCAGTTGGCTAGAAGTCAAAAGGAGTTATGGAGTCCTGCTTATAAAAATGGTCCTGAGTTTTTATTCAGCTTGCAGACTGTGGCCGGTAAGGGAGATGATTATTTCAACTACGTAGCAAAGGATTATTATGGATGGCCAAATCCGGAAGATCATGGCGTTTGGAGTTCAGGTTATTATGTACAAAGAGATCATTGGTTACAGACTTTCGATGACTGGGATGATGAACGCATCACATGGGGAATTAAACACCGCGTTCCATTCAGCTGGAATAAGATAACAGAGAAATTGGAATGGTATTTTTATCCCGAACGAGATAGTGTGAAGGTACGTCAAGGGTTGCCCCCATACGAAGGATGTCCGTACAAATATGAAACGACTGACGTTAAACGATACGGTGCACATGAGTATGGTGCCAAACTAGAGAAGTTTACAGCCGTAACAACTGCCAATGATGGTAACCGTATGGATTGGAACTGGCCGTATTTGCGTTATGCCGATCTTATATTGATATATTGTGAAGCTGAAAATGAGTTGAATGGTCCTACTGCTGATGCATTTGCAAAAATGGAGTTACTCAACGTACGTAATAATAGCACTTTAGTAAGCAAACGTAATGAAAAGGTTCCGTTTACAAAAGAATCGTTCCGCTCTTTTATTCTGGAAGAACGTGCCAAAGAATTTGCTGCAGAAGGTATTCGTCGTTTCGATATGCTGCGTTGGGGTATTTATTTGCAGGTGATGAATGCAATCGGAACTGTAGATGAGAATAGTATCATTAAACGTCGTGAAGAGAAACATTTACTGTTGCCTTTCCCACCCGATGTTATCAATACAAATCCTAATATTGACAGAAATAATCCGGGATGGTAATCTTATTTATTAATGATTAATGAATAATGCAATGAAAAATAGATTGAATTTTAGAAACATATATCTGGGAGGTGCCTTATTGTTGGGCTTGTCGTTTGCTGCCTGTTCGGATGACGATAATAATGCTTTGCCGATAACACTGACTGGTGTGACAAGTTTGGAAAAGATGGATACTCCAATTGTGGAGGCAGCTATGGGAGATTTTATAGCTATTCATGGTACGGGGCTCGATATGAATAATATTGATTCTGTTCTAATCAATGATGTGGCTGTAGATATGTTGGAAGTATATACAGAAAGTGATATCCTTTATTTGAAGATTCCTGTAAAATTGCCAAAGAAAGAAACCGATAAGATTTATATATATAACTCTACCGGCTGCAAGGAAATAGCGTTTAAAGCAAAAGCTCCGGATCTTCGTTTGGACCGCATGTTCAATGAATATACCAAACCGGGAGATACTATTATGATTTATGGCGATTATTTCAATTTGTATGAGATAGACTCTTTGAACGCCGAAGTAGACTTTAACGGTAAGGTGAGCAAAATCATCAAATGTGGAAATAACTTCCTGACTACCCAAGTTCCAAAGGATGTCGATAAAAATATCAAAGTGAAGGTTAGAGGAACCAAATGGGATGTAGAAGCTATTTGTCCGGGACGTTACTACGACCGCGAGTTTATGATTATGGACTTTGACGAATTCAAGCCCAATGATATGAAATATGTTGTAACTGACGAGAAGGACCTTCAGCGCTTGAGTGGAAACTTCCTGCGTATCGACAGTAAATCTGAATATTCGGGTTGGTGGTATATTGCCGAAAGAGGAGGAATCGAATATACAGCTGATATGCTTGGAGAAGAGACTTGTAAAAATTATGTAGTGAAGTGTGAGTTCCGTACTGCTAATCAGTTTATTAAAGACAAGATTAAATTCTGTAATTACCTTTATTGGGCTGCCCCTACTTGTGATTGGATTGCCACCGATTTCAATATTCAGAACTTTGATCGTTGGGAGACTATTACCTTACCTTTCACGGTAGTTAAATCTGCTGATTATCCTGATAACTATCCGGGATCTTATACCAGCTTTAATATGCGGCTTGAAATAGATCCGGATATCGCTCGTAATTTTGCTTTTGATAATATTCGTATTTGCCGGAAAGGTGATTAAACATTCCTCTACGATGTGACGGAATAAGCAAGCCGTCACATCGTAAGATTTGAAAAGGCTTATAAAATTTGTAGTTTCAGTAGGTAGAATAGAGTTTCAATGAATGAAACCAAAAGTTTCAAAGCATGAAACTCTTGATTTCTTGCAGTGAAACTACCGGTCAGCTTAGGGCAGGATTGCATGAAGATAAACTGCTATTATTGTTAAACACAATTTATATTATTATTAAAGATGAAGATTAGAAAATGCGCGGCGTTCTTAGCTGCTATGTTAATGGGAGCCTGGAGCATCCAGTCGTGTGACAGAGGTCCTACTAAAGAAGTATGGTTGGATGAATTCGGCCAAGATTCGTGTTATGTACAAGATTGGGGAATGGTTGAAATAAACCGCTCGGTGGTGCACACTCCGCTTACGGTGAATGGAACCGTTTACGAGCGTGGCTTGGGAGCACACTCCATCAGTCGTTTGCTGTATCAATTAGATGGTAAAGCCGTATCTATATCAGGTTTGGCTGGTGCCGACGATGGAAACCGTTTTGCCGGAAAGCTACAATTCAAGATTCTTGGTGATAAGAAAGTTCTTTGGGAAAGTGGTGTCATGAAGAAGGGCGACCCTATAAAAGAATTCGATGTAAAACTGAAAGGGGTTGATAAAGTACTATTGTTAGTCGAAGAATGCGGTGATGGTATTATGTACGATCATGCCGATTGGCTGAACGTAAAGATTACTACCCGTGGCGACGTAAAGCCTATTCCTGCATGGGCAAAACCCATTGCAAAAGAAAAATATATTCTGACACCTGAAGCACCCGAAACTCCGGTTATCAATAATCCGTTGGTATTTGGTGCGCGTCCGGGTAATCCGTTCTTGTGGTCAATAATGGCTACCGGAAATCGTCCGATGAAGTTTGAGGCTACGGGACTTCCCGAAGGAGTGAAAGTTAATCCCGAAAATGGTCATATTACCGGTAAAGCAATGACCAAAGGTGAATACAAGGTGCAACTGAAAGCTACGAATGATAAAGGAACAGCCGTGAAGGAAGTGACTGTGAAAATCGGTGATGCCATTGCGTTGACTCCTTCTATGGGATGGAATAGCTGGAACTGTTGGGGACTTTCTGTAAACGATGAGAAGGTGCGCGATGCGGCTCGCATGATGAATGAGAAACTACATGCCTATGGTTGGGAATATGTCAACATAGACGATGGTTGGGAAGCAGCGGAACGTACCAAACAGGGCGAAATCCTTTCAAATGATAAATTCCCTGACCTCAAGGCTTTAACTGATTATATTCATGGATTAGGACTAAAGTTCGGTATCTATTCTTCTCCGGGACATATTACTTGCGGAGGACATGTGGGCAGCTATCAGCACGAAGAGATTGATGCAAAAACTTGGGAACGCTGGGGTGTAGACTATTTGAAATATGACTATTGCGGATATCTGGAAATTGAAAAAGACTCGGAAGAGAAAACCATTCAAGAACCATACATCGTAATGCGCAAGGCATTGGATAAAGTAAAACGTGACATCGTTTACTGTGTAGGTTATGGTGCTCCCAATGTGTGGAACTGGGCTCCTGAGGCAGGTGGTAACCAATGGCGCACCACTCGTGACATTACCGATGAGTGGAACGTAGTAACTGCTATCGGAACTTTCCAGGATGTATGTGCTGAAGCCACGGCTCCGGGTAGAAACAGCGACCCTGATATGTTGGTAGTTGGCAAGCTCGGACAAGGCTGGGGAAGTAAAGTACACGATTCTTACTTAACCGCAGACGAACAATATTCGCATATCTCTTTATGGTGCATCCTTTCTTCTCCATTGCTGATTGGTTGTGACATGGCAAATATGGATGATTTTACATTGAACCTTTTGACCAACAACGAAGTGATAGCGGTTAGTCAAGATCCGATGGTAGCTCCTGCTAAAAAGTTAATGGTAGATAACGGTCAGATCTGGTATAAGAAACTATATGACGGTTCCTACGCAGTAGGTTTCTTCCATGTAGATCCCTACTTTATCCTTTGGGATCAGAATGATGCCGAAGCTATGCAGATGAGAGACTATGACTTCAATCTCGACTTGAAGCAACTGGGCATTGAAGGCAAAGCTGTTGTCCGTGATTTATGGAGACAAAAGGATTTGGGAACCGTAGATGGCAAGTTCCAGACTAAGACTCCTTATCATGGCGTTACTTTTGTAAAGATTACCCCAACAAAATAAAACAAGAAATGAAAAAGTTATATACATCCATAGCTTTTTTATTGTCTTTCACTCTCCAGGTCTCTGCTCAATTGCAGGGCCTGGACGTAGTGAAGGTTCCCGAAGCTATGCAACCTTATTCAGGAGAATACATAAGTATCCCTGATGTTGATGGTTACAAAACATTGAAGTGTGATTTTCATGTACATACTATATTCTCCGACGGAGATGTCAGACCGGAGATTCGTGTGTGGGAGGCTGCCGGGCGTGGACTGGATGTTATAGCAATAACCGATCATCTGGAATATCGTCCGCACAAGTTTATCACAGCCGATTATAATGAATCTTTTAAGTTGGCAAAAACCATTGAAGCAAGCTCCAATGTGATTGTGATACCTGGAGCTGAAATCACCCGTTCCAAACCTATCGGGCATTTGAACGCCCTCTTTCTAAAAGACGCAAACGCATTGGTGGCTGATGACCCGCTTGTTTCTATTGACAAGGCTTTGGAGCAAGGAGCTTTCATTATGTGGAATCATCCCGGATGGCCAAATGACACAAGCACAATTTATAATATACATAAAGAATTAATTAAACAGAAGAAGATACATGGCGTAGAGCTGGTGAACGGGTTTGAATACTATCCGAAGGCATTTAATTACTGTAAAGACTATAATCTGACCTATATGGGAAATACCGATATACATGGTGTTTACAAGCAGACTTATCGTACAGACAAGCAGTATGGCCCCATGACAATCGTTTTTGCAAAAGAACGTTCGGAGGCCGGTGTTAAAGAGGCTTTATTTGCAGGTCGTTCTGTAGTGAAATTCGGAGATCTTCTTATAGGCTCGGAGAAAAATTTATTGTCATTAGTTAAAGCTTGCCTGGTATATGAGGTGAAGGAAGTCAAGGGTAACCAAGCAACAATAAAGGTGACAAACCAATCTACATTGAATTTTGAGATTCTACTGGATAATAAAGCCGGAACTGTTCTGGGAAATGCCACCGTAGAGTTTAAAGTTCGTTTGAATGATAAAGTGAAGTTTGTAAATACTCATATCACGGATAACAGTCAGTTGGTGATTGATATAGCTTCGTTACGATAGTAGGCAAAACTTTTAAGATATTTGCTTATACGATCTTTTTTCAAATCAGGCGTAAATTAAACGTATCAACGCCTTGTTATACTCGCAACATCAAATCTGTGTAAGCTGTACCTTATAATTCTTATATAAGCTAATGTCTGAAGACATACTTAAAATATGCAAGTTTATATTATGAGAAAGGTAATGGTAATGTTTTTTATTATCTCTTCTTTACTTCTTTATGGTAAGGGTAAGAGTGAGACAACTTCAATCTTCAAACAAGAGAAGATCTACGTTCAAACAGATAAGCCTTTCTATCTGATGGGAGATACCATTTGGATGAAAGGCTACCTGGTAGATGCTCAAACCCACAAAGAGCAGGACGTACAAAGCCGATTTATGTATGTGGAACTTATTAGTGACAAGAATAAAGTGTTGCTGCGTAAGAAGATAATGGAGGAGAAAGGGGTATTCCGTAATTTCTTTTCACTTGAGAATGATATACCCGAAGGAAAATATATGTTGCGTGCTTATACAAATTATATGCGCAATGAAGACGAATCATTTTTTTATACGAAGCAAATTTCTGTGTATGAGAGTCTGAGTTCTTTGTTGGTACTCAAAGTGCGTTATGAATCAATTAAGGAGAATCGATATGCAATTGTTACTCTGTTGCAGAAAAATGGTGAACCCTATGCCGGAAAACAAGTAGAGTATTTGATTCGAACCAAGGAATATAAAAATAAGATATTACAAAGAAGGACCAATAAGGAAGGTGAAGTTCGTATTGCAATACCTCAAAAACAAGAATTATCCCAGTATATAGAACTTACTTTGAAAGAAGGCGGTCTGAATATTACCCGTAAATTAGAACTGCCGGATGTTTATGATTATCATGTAGGGTTCTATCCGGAGGGTGGATATCTTCTATCCGGAGTGAAGCAGGTCATAGCATTTAAGGCGGAATCGACAACGGGTATTTCTCCTCTTATCAAAGGACATGTGATTAATCAAAAAGGCGATACACTTATTTCTTTTAAAAGCGAGCACGAAGGTATCGGCTCCTTGACTTTGGCAGCTCAGGCGGGTGATTCTCTTTCGGCAATTACATACGATGAATCAGGTGTAGAGAAACGATTTTCATTACCGCCTGCCGTATCTGATAAAATAGCACTATCGGTAGTACAGGACGATTCATTGATACATTACCGGATTTGTGTACCGGATAATCGAACTTTGCAGGAAAATTTAGAGTTATTAGCACATGTACGTGGACATATTATTTATCGTAGTATAATTTCGGCAGAACAATTATCGGGTAGTTTTCTTAAAACAAATGTGCCGGAAGGAATTGTCCACTTCACTGTTTTTAATGCTAAAGAAGAGGCGTTGACTGAACGTCTTGTGTTTGTCCTTCAAGACGAACCAATGTTTCAAGTTGCTGTGTTTGGCTCTACTTCAGAACCCCGTTCGTTACTGAAAATGGGAATAAAGCTGATTGATGCTGATTACAATCCTCTTCAAGGAAACTTTTCTATGAGTGTTACGGATGACTTTGCTGTGCTTCCCGAACAGGATGATGAAGATATGCGTAGTAGTTTGTTGCTGACATCAGATTTAAAAGGACAGATTCCTACTCCTGGATACTATTTGACTCATTCAACACCCGAGTGTGCGAAACATCTTGACCAGTTGATGCTAACTCAAGGATGGACCCGTTTCCAAAGTAGTGCCTTATTGCACCCGGTCGGCGAAGAAGATGTCGATTGGAACCCTGAACAAGTACAATCTATTTCGGGAAGCCTGAAAGGTTTTTTCAACAAGAAGACAAGGAAACCGGTAGAGGTGTCGGTAGCGGTACCTAAACTTGGAAAGGTAAATACGGTAACTACTGATAAGAACGGAGTGTTCAATATAACACATGATTGTCCTGACATGACCGGGTTTGTAATAACTCCTTCACGGAAAAGATCGGATATATACACTGTAGAACTGAAAGAAGATACATATCCGGCAGTAACACAATTGGGGTGGAAGTCGGTGGGAAAAGCGGAGGCTTCTCCTGAATATATCTATGAGATTCAGGAAGGATATAGGATGATAGGCGGAGAGCGAGTCTATCAAATGGGTGAAGTAGTGGTACAAGGAACATCCCCTCTTGCCGGCTATTCTTACCAATCGGTAAATACCACGTTTATAGAACAGCAGAAGGCGGGGAATGCGTTGGAATTGCTGAATCAGATGCCTGAAGTCTGCGTATATCAGGTGATGAAGCGAATGGAAAAAAATGGAGTAATGATACCTACAGGAGAGCGTCACGTAGGGTTACGCAAACGAGAGCCTTTTATTTCGGATTACTTGCGAAAAGAGACGGTCAAACCCTCTAAACCTTCGAGAAATTCAGATCCGAGAACTATGAACAGAGGACAAGATGATAAAAACTGGTCTGAAGAGCCTATTTTAAGAAAAATGGAACAAGAAGAAATATCCAAAGAGAATGAAAGTCAATGCGTGCGGGTGAATATTTATGTAGACGGTGTGAAAATAGATAATGAGAATAATCTGGAGAAGTTACAAGCTGCGGACGTACAGTTTATTGATATGCTGAACAATCCGCAATTGATGGCAAACGAGAAGGCTTCTTCTGATTTTATGCAGCATAGAGAACATGTGTGGAACAGAAATGATGAGGCTGGATTTAGAGATATGTACGGGCAAACTATTCAGATTACAACTTCCAGATTGAATCGGGGGCGTTTTGTTGAAAGTCTTCCGCATGTGCTTCATGTGGTGCCCTTGGGATATGCCGAACAAGCGGAGTTTTACTCTCCTAAATATCCGACCCTGGAAAGTAAGAAAATAATGGATTCGGATATGCGCTCCACCATTCATTGGGTGCCTGACTTACATCTGAATGAGCAGGGTGAAACTGCACTTTCATTTTATACGGCAGATCGCCCGTCTAATTATACAGTACTTATTGAAGGTATAACTACCGAGGGCAGGGTATGCAGAAGTGTGAAACGAATCAAGGGGAGAAGAGTGCTTTAACTAACTAAATATTTAATTAATCAATGAAAAACAATTGTATTATGAGAAAAAGATTCTTGTGTTTATTTTTTGTGGTATGTACTTTCATATCAGCTCGTGCAGAGGGTGCTGATTCATTAGCATTAACTCCGCCGATGGGATGGAACAGCTGGAACTGCTTCAGTTGTGATATCAATGAGGTGCAAATTCGTGAGATAGCAGACTTGATGGTGTCAACCGGAATGAAAGATGCGGGCTATGAATATCTTAACATTGACGATTGTTGGCAGGTAGGTCGTGATAAGGATGGAAATATTATCGTAGACGAAAAGCATTTCCCGTCAGGCATCAAGGCGTTGGCCGATTATATTCATTCTAAGGGTTTGAAGTTTGGCATTTACTCGTGTGCAGGTTCCATGACTTGTGCCGGACGTCCCGGAAGTCGTGGACATCAATTTCAGGATGCACTTAAGTATGCAGAGTGGGGAGTCGATTTTTTGAAATATGATTGGTGTTTCGATGAAGGACAGAGTCCGCAGGCTGCTTATAAAACCATGAATGATGCTTTGAAAGCCAGTGGACGTCCTATCTTATTCTCTATTTGTGAATGGGGAAATAGCCAACCATGGACTTGGGCAAAAGGTATCGGGCACATGTGGAGAACGACGGGTGATATTATTAATGCTTTCAAGGGTATCAATTATTGGGGAGCTTGCGGCGTAGTCGAAATTATTGATAAGAATGCTGAATTGTATAAGTATGCCGGGCCGGGGCATTGGAATGACCCTGATATGTTGCAAGTAGGTAATGGCGTGTTGACTATGGACGAAAACCGTTCGCATTTCACCATGTGGTGTATGCTGGCAGCCCCGTTGCTGGCTGGTAACGATCTGCGAAAGATGGATAAAGAGACGCTCGCTATTCTGACAGATCCGGAAGTAATTGCCATTGACCAGGATAAATTAGGCAAACAAGGTGTGCGTTATATGAAAGTAGGCGAACATGAAACTTGGGTGAAACAATTGTCCAATGGAGAAGCTGCCGTTTGTTTTTTCAACCGTGACGAACAGCCTTGGACACTGGAAACCATTCTTTCGAAAGAAAATTTATCATGTGCGGATGTCCGTTTCTGGGAAAAAGAATATACGGTTCGTGATGTATGGAAGCGGAAGAATATTGGAACTACTTCTGATAAAATGAAGTTCGTCATTCCTGCTCATGGAGTGGTATTATTGAAACTTTCTCCCAAAAAGTAGAAGCGTTCTAATCCTATAAAATGGAAATCATGGTGAAAAAAAACATTTTATTTATTATCAGTATCTTTTATGTCGCTTTTATTTTTGCACAGGATCAATCGATTTCTATCAAACATGGTCCTTATCTTCAAAATTTGAAAGAGACAGAAACAACCATAGTGTGGCTTGCCAATAAGCCCTCTATTGGTTGGGTGGAATTAGCTCCGGACGATGGTACTAGTTATTACCGTACAGAACGTGTCAAATACTTTGATGCAACAAACGGAGTGAAGAATGTGGCGGAACTTCATTCGGTTCATATTACCGGATTGAAGCCCGGCACCACTTATCGTTATCGTATTTATGCCCAAGAAGTATTAAGCCGTAAAGGGGAAGAAATAGTATATGGCAATGTGGCTGCTCCCAGTATATACGATCACCGTTCATTAAAGTTTATTACGAATGACCGTAATAAACCCGAAACATCTTTTATAATGCTGAACGATATCCATGGCAATACCGATTATATTCCCAAGTTATTAAATGCAGCTAATTATAAAGAAACAGACATGATTATCTATAATGGTGATATGTTGAACTGGTTGATGGATGAAGAAGAATTGTTTAAAGGGTTTATGGATGTATCTATTGATATGTTTGCAACAAACAAGCCGATGTATTATGCTCGTGGAAATCATGAAACTCGCGGTATGTTTGCTACTTCTTTCCAGCATTTCTTCAATCCTAAAGAGCCGCATTTGTATTTTTTGTTGCGGCAAGGGCCGATTTGTTTCATCTTTTTAGATACCGGTGAAGACAAACCTGACTCTGACATTGAATATCATGGCATAACCGATTATGATAACTATCGTACAGAACAGGCAAAATGGCTGGCAGAAGCCGTTAAATCGAATGATTTTCTTACTGCTCCATTCAAAGTGGTCATCGCACACATGCCCCCTCTGCCCGACGAGGATGTTTGGCATGGACAAGCTGAAGTTCAAGAAAAGTTTGTACCCATTTTGAATGAAGCAGGAATAGATGTCATGCTATGTGGGCATTTGCATCAGTATTTTAATAATAAACCTACAACAAAAGTACATTTCCCGGTTATTGATAACTCTTCGAATACAGTATTGAAAGGCGTAATTCGGGGAAACAGTTTGGATATGGAGGTTAGGAGTTTGAATGGTGAGGTAATAGATAAAATATCGATTAAGTCGAAATAGCCTTATATTATTAATGAATTGAATAAATATGAAATACACACATTTGGTGTCTGTTAGATTAATTTGCGTGTTGCTTTTGGCAATGGCAAGTAAAATGATGATGGCCGAAAGTTTATTATCTCCCAATGGAAAACTTCGCCTTGATTTTGAAGTAAATACTTTAGGAGAACCGGTTTACCAATTATATTATAAAGGAAAAGTTGTAGTAAAACCTTCTAAATTAGGTTTGGAGTTACTGAATGATCCGGGGCTGATGAATGGTTTTATAATAACGGGTGTAGAAACTTCTACGTTCGATGAAAACTGGTGTCCCGTGTGGGGAGAAGTGTCGCAAATACGTAATCATTATAATGAATTAGCTGCGACTCTGAATCAGAAAGAACTGAATCGTTCCATCATTATACGTTTCAGGCTTTATGATGATGGTTTGGGATTCCGCTATGAGTTTCCATTGCAAAGGGCATTAAACTATTTTACTATTAAAGAAGAACATTCCCAGTTTGCTATGGCTGGTGACCATATAGCTTTTTGGATTCCCGGAGATTATGATACTCAGGAATATGATTATACAGAATCGAAGTTATCAGAAATTCGTAGTCTGATGGACAGTGCTGTGACGGTAAATGCTTCTCAAGCAGTTTTCTCACCTACTGGGGTACAAACTTCTTTGCAGATGAAAACGGATGAGGGGTTATATATCAATTTGCATGAAGCCGCTTTGGTCGATTATTCTTGCATGCATCTCAATTTGGATGATGAAAAAATGATTTTTGAATCGTGGCTGACACCGGATGTTTTGGGGAATAAAGCCTATATGCAGGCTCCTTGTAAGACTCCATGGCGTACTATAATAGTTAGTGATGATGCTCGTGAAATTCTTGCTTCAAAGTTGACTTTAAATTTGAATGAGCCTTGTGCATACAAAGATGTTTCTTGGATTAAGCCTGTAAAATATGTCGGAGTATGGTGGGAGATGATTATCGGTATGAAATCTTGGAGCTATACGGATGAACTCCTTGCAATGCGATTTGGAGAGAACGACTATACAAAGATTAAGCCGAACGGTCGGCATGGGGCTACCAATAAGAATGTAAAGCGGTATATTGATTTTGCCGCCGAACATGGCTTCGATCAGGTATTGGTGGAAGGTTGGAATGAAGGTTGGGAAAGTTGGGGCGGAAGTTCCAGGGACTTTGTGTTTGATTTTGTAACACCCTATCCGGATTTTGACGTGAAAATGCTGAATACTTATGCCGGAAGCAAGGGAGTGAAATTAATGATGCATCATGAAACTTCTGCTTCGGTTCGTAATTATGAGCGCCACTTGGATAAGGCTTATCAATTTATGGTGGATAATGGGTATAATTCTGTAAAAAGCGGTTATGTAGGTGATATTATTCCTCGTGGTGAACATCATTACGGACAGTGGATGAATAATCATTATCTTTATGCTGTACAGAAAGCGGCTGAATATAAGATTTGTGTTAATGCCCATGAAGCTGTACGTCCCACAGGATTATGCCGCACTTATCCTAATCTGATAGGCAATGAATCTGCGCGTGGCACGGAGTTCGAACCCTATGATGGTAATAAACCTTCCCACACCACTGTACTTCCTTTTACTCGTCTCATAGGAGGCCCCATGGACTATACTCCCGGTATTTTTGATATAAAGTTGCCATTTATGAGCTATGAGAAGCATGGACAGGTACACACCACTTTGGCTAAACAGTTGGCTTTATACGTCACCCTCTATAGTCCCTTGCAAATGGCTGCTGATTTCCCGGAAAACTATGAGCGTCACATGGATGCTTTCCGGTTTATTAAGGATGTCGCAGTGGATTGGGACAACAGTAAATACCTTGAAGCTGAACCGGGAGATTATATCACTGTAGCTCGTAAGGCTAAAGGTACTGAAAACTGGTTTGTAGGTGGAATTACAGATGAAAACCCACGTACTTCTCTCTTTACTCTCGACTTCTTGGAGCCGGGTAAAAAGTATGTGGCTACTCTTTATTCTGATGGCAAGGATGCTGATTTTATACAGACCCCCACAGCATATAAGATAAAGAAAGGCATTGTAACCAGCAAGAATAAAATGAATGTAAGATTAGCTCGTAGCGGAGGATTTGCTTTGAGCCTGATTGAAGCTACACCGCAAGACATGAAAGATATGAAGAGGTGGAAATGAGTTGGCTGTTAGATATTACAAAAAATGCTGCATTTGTTGATGCAGCATTTTTTGAGATAAATATAGTTGACTAGTCAAACAGACTCTTGAACTTCTTAAATATCTTCTCCTTGATCGAAGTATTCGGTTTGAAGTTATCTGATTCCTCCATATCCTCTAAAGCTTTCTTTTCGTCTTTGCTTAGAGTTTCGGGTACATAAACACTGACGTTTACTAATAAATCTCCTGTTCCGTAACCGTTTACACTTGGCAAACCTTTGCCACGCAGGCGGAGCACTTTGCCCGGTTGCGTACCCGATTCTATTTTTACTTTCACTTTTCCGTCGATAGTAGGGATTTCTACCGCACCACCAAGGGCAGCAGTAGGGAAGCTGAGAAGCAAGTTATAGATCAAGTCGTTTTCGTCGCGGATCAAATCCTTGTCTTGCTCTTCTTCTACAAGAATCAAAAGATCGCCCGGCACGCCATTGTGTTTTCCTGCATTACCTTTGCCACCCATAGAGAGCTGCATGCCTTCCATTACACCTTTCGGGATATTTACGCTGACAACTTCTTCACCGTACACAATACCTTCGCCGGCACACTCTTTACATTTGTTTTTGATAATTTTGCCTTCACCACCACAAGTCGGACAAGTAGCGCGTGTCTGCATCGTACCAAGTATTGTCTGCTGATTACGGATAACTGAGCCGCTACCGTGACAAGTTGAACAAGTTTCTGCACCACCGTCGCCTTCGGCACCGGTTCCGTGGCAGTGGGTGCAGGGAACATACTTTTTCAGTTTGAATTTCTTTTCTACGCCGGTAGCTACTTCTTTCAAGTTTAGCTTCACCTTTACACGCAAGTCCGAACCGCGATAACGTCGTTGTTGTTGCGAACCTCCGCCAAAGTCACTGAAACCACTAAAGCCTCCGCCGAAGCCGCCGCCACGTCCACCGAAGATATCACCGAACATGGAGAATATGTCGTCCATAGACATACCTTGACCGAAGCCGCCGCCAAACGGACCTCCGTTGCCGGCAGCACCACCCATTCCGGCATGACCGAACTGATCGTAACGGGCGCGCTTATCAGGATTGCTTAGTACGTCGTACGCTTCCGCTGCTTCTTTAAACTTCTCTTCGGCCGTTTTATCACCCGGGTTTTTGTCCGGGTGATATTCTATTGCCTTTTTGCGGTATGCCTTTTTTATTTCGTCTGCTGATGCGTTTTTTTCAACGCCTAAAACTTCATAGTAATCTCTTTTTTCCATACAGTTTTATGTTATTCTCCGACTACCACTTTGGCATGACGGAT
>JAEXAJ010000201.1 GCA_023458215.1 Bacteroidota bacterium | reverse complement strand
CTACCCTCCGACATGGAGCGAGCAACTCTCATAACGTCGGTATACATGACCTTACAACTCCTAAGACACACAGCCCTTGTGTCACCACAAGACTGGTGGGCTCTTACCCCACCTTCTCACCCTTACCCTCGTCCGAAAAGACGAAGGCGGTTATTTTCTTCTGCGTTACTCTACCCTCACGGACAGCTTTCTGTTAGGAAGTAGGATGCTCTATGTTGCCCGGACTTTCCTCATACGCGCGGGGCGCAAGCGACAGACCGACCAACTGCTTTAGGTCGGCAAAGATACGAAATAGCAGGAGAGGGCACAACTTTTTAGTGATAAATTCTATTTCGCTGATTTTAGCATCATATCTGTAACTTGGATTGGGAAAAAGGGTAATGCTTTATTGAATATGTAGAACTTCTGCTACTTTTTCGTTAATTCCCGCTCCGCGAAGCTGATTGTTTATGATGGTTCCGTCCGGTCCTATGAGCATGATTCGTGGGATACCTGAAAAACCATATAGTTTCATTGGAGTCATGCCTGCATTAATCATTCCTTTCCAATTTATTTCGTGATTCTTAAACATCTTTTGGGAGTTTTCCGGTTTATCCCATACGGCAACCGTTATCATGTCAAACTGTTCTCCTTTGTACCGCTCGTAAATATTTTTCAGATTAGGAATTTCTGCCAGACATGGAGCACACCAGCTGGCACTGAAATCGACAATTACATATTTGCCTTTTCCCACATAATCAGACAGTTTAACTTTATTCCCTTCTAAATCTTCTGCTTCAAAATCTATGAAAGGATTACCGGGAGACATCTTTCGCGAGGTGTTGATTTGGGTTATTTGTTCTTTAATTTGCTGCCGTGAAAGAATCCATTCTCCCAAAGAAGGATAAATGTCATCTAAACTCTCTGGTGAGGCCCAACAGAAATAGGCTTGACAAATAGCAACTCCTAATTCATTATTCGAATTTTGGAGGATGAACGGTTTTAGAGTTCTACATCGTATACGTTCTTGTGTCTTTATATCATCCAACTCATTCTGTTGTTTAATGCGTTCCTCTCTATTTATGTTTTTATTGTTAATAATACTTTGTCGAATAGAATCCAACTCATTAGCTATTTGCGCTTCTGCTTTACTTACTTGGGAGTAT
The DNA here is from genome assembly GCA_023458215.1 of Bacteroidota bacterium. Next base: position 6,513 of record JAEXAJ010000201.1, on the reverse strand, counting down.
CTCTCATTTAAAAGTGTACCCGAAGGGAGATTATGTGTGAGCATATCTATATATATTTCACCTTCTTCTATGATGAAATTGGCATATGTTCCAGCTCCTTCTATTCGGCAATACATAGCACTGTCGGCAGTACCATTATACAGGAATGAATCGCCCACTATTTTTATGGTATCTATAAGTTTGTTATTGTCATAGCGTTGTATACTAACTTTAGCTCCATCAAAAGCTCTCGAAGACAATTTCCCTTTCAAGGTATATGAAAAAGTTGTTTGTGAATAACTCTGCAAGGATAATAGGCAGGTGATAAAAAAGAGTATGTTTTTCATAATTCAAATATTTAGCGTTTGGTGACAAGTAAAAGAAGTATTGTTTTTCTTTGGTACGCAAAGTACACATTTTATCATAAGAAATGAAATATGGAATCGAAAAATAACTATCTTTAGTTTTTGTATAGTCGAGATCTATCTTTAGACATTGCCTTCCATTCTTTATGCTTAATAAATCTGAAAATATGTATCTCTTTCGGAAATATTTTGTAGTTTTGCTAACACTAACAACCCCCAAATAAATGTAGCCCATGAAAACGTTATCTTCCTTTTTGGCTTTATTTCTCTTTATTCCTCTTTTTTCGTTCGCTTCGGAAGTAGGAGACCGTACTATACCTGCAGAAGTGGCACAACTCTCTGACAGTTTGAAACGTGTGTATGCTCCGGACAAGCGTGTGGCTCTGCTCGATGTTGATTACTCTTTTGCTGGTAAAAACGTGATGTTACGTGGTGTAACTACTTCGGCAGAAGCAAAAGCGGCATTACTGCAAGGATTGGCAAAGGCAAACTACAAAGTGATGGATTGCCTGCAACTCTTGCCTGATGAAGAAGGGTTGGACGGTAAAACCTATGGTATTATAAATGTGTCGGTAGCTAATTTGCGTGTAGACCCTGATTTTTCTTCGGAAATGATGACGCAAGGATTGATGGGGATGCCTATAAGAGTGCTGCAACGCGACGGCTGGTATCGTGTTCAGACCCCGGACAACTACATAGCATGGGTTCATTCGGTAGGCATTCATCCGGTTACTAAAGCGGAGCTGACTGCTTGGAATGATGCAGAAAAAATAGTGGTGACTTCACACTACGGATTTGTTTATTCCCAACCGGATCAAAATTCGCAAACCATCTCGGACGTTGTTGCGGGTAATCGTTTGAAGTGGGAGGGAACAAAGGGTGCTTACTATAAAGTAACTTATCCCGATGGTAGACAGGGGTATATTTCCAAATCCATCTCTATGCCCGAAAAGAAATGGCGCGCAGGTTTGAAGCAAGATGCTGCCGGCATTATCCGTACCGCTCATACATTGATGGGAATACCTTATCTTTGGGCAGGTACTTCTTCTAAGGGAGTAGATTGTAGTGGATTCATGCGTACTATTCTTTTTATACATGACATCATTATTCCCCGTGATGCCTCTCAGCAAGCTTATGTAGGCGAACATATAGATATTGCGCCGGATTTCAGTAATCTGCAACCCGGTGACTTGATCTTCTTTGGACGTAAAGCAACGCCTGAACGTAAGGAGCGTGTAGTACATGTAGGAATGTATATCGGTAATAAACGTTTTATTCATTCGCAAGGTGATGTGCATATCAGCAGTTTTGACCCAACAGATGAGTTGTTTGATGAATACAATCTCGGACGTCTTTTATTTGCAACCCGTGTGTTGCCCTATATAAATAAAGAAGCACCACTCAATACAACAGCTACCAATCCATATTATCAATGGTAGTCTTGGCATAAATCATAAATTATAAATCATAAATCGTCATCCCACATGCAAAATCGAAGAGATTTTCTGAAAACCGCTGCTTTTGCCGCACTTGGCTCAGGCGTGGCTATTACCAGTGTATTTGCAGGAGAAAACAATAGTCCCTCCTTGTTCAACATTAACAAGAGCGGAGTAACTCCGAAGATGAAACTGAACTTTTTCCCTTATGAACTGAAACTACGCCATGTATTTACAGTGGCTACATACTCACGTACTACTACTCCGGATGTGCAGGTTGAAATAGAATATGACGGTATTACAGGTTATGGAGAAGCATCCATGCCTCCTTATTTGCAGCATGAGTTAGGAACGATGGATAGTGTGCTGGCTTTCTTGAAGAAAGTGCAAGATACTATCGGTCAGTTTTCCGATCCTTATCAACTGGAAGATATCTTAGCCTATGTCGATAGTCTTTCACCCGGAGACGCTGCTGCCAAAACAGCGGTAGATATAGCGCTTCACGATCTTGTAGGTAAAATGCTGCAAGCTCCATGGTACAAAATATGGGGCTTGGATAAAGAAAAAACTCCTTCCACTACCTTCACTATTGGCATAGATACCCCCGACGTTGTACGCGAAAAGACGAGAGAATGCATCGGGAAATTCAATATTCTTAAAGTGAAACTGGGTCGTGAAAACGATAAGGAGATGATTGAAACCATACGTTCTGTGACTGATCTTCCGATTGCTGTAGATGCCAATCAAGGATGGACGGATCGTAAGTACGCCCTCGATATGATTCACTGGTTGAAAGAAAAGGGCATTGTAATGATAGAACAACCCATGCCCAAAGAACAATTGGATGATATCGCATGGGTAACCCAACAAAGCCCGTTGCCAATATTTGCCGACGAATCAGTGCAACGCCTGAAAGATGTAGCTGCATTGAAAGGTGCATTTACGGGCATCAACATCAAGCTAATGAAATGTACCGGTATGCGTGAGGGCTGGAAAATGGTGAACCTTGCACATGCTTTGGGCATGCGTGCCATGGTAGGCTGTATGACTGAAACTTCTTGTGCTTGTTCGGCCGCTGCCCAATTCTCTCCGGCTGTTGACTTTGCCGATTTGGATGGTAATTTGTTGATTGCTAACGACCGTTTCAAAGGAATGGAAGTTGTAAAAGGCAAGATAACGTTACCAGATTTACCCGGTATTGGAGTAGTAAAACTGTAACCCATCTACTATTATGAAGAACTTAATGTATGTCATTGCCTTGCTTCTGTTAGCTTCCGCTTGTAATACGAAGCCGGGAAGCAAGTTGTATAGTTGGGAGGAAGACTTGCACCAACGGCTGCTTACTGATTTTTGTATGTCAGAAGCCCAAGTGAAGGATTACATCCGCAAGTATATTCCTGATGTTACGGACGAACAAATGCGCCAATGGGAAGCTTCCAAAGCTTTGGAGTGCATGACGCTGGATGGTGGAAAAAGATATTTCCGCAATGCCGGCCCTAACTTGTTCCGAGTAGATTCTGCCTGTTATGATATAAAAGTGGCAAAAGAAGGAACTATTTTAGGAGGTAGCGAAAAAGTGAATATGGAAAACCTGCCCGAAATTATTGCTGCGGTCAAAAAAGAAGGAAAATCCATTGTTGCCCCCAAACGTATGCGCGTTACTTATACCTTGACGGTAGATACTAATGCCGTACCTGCCGGAAAATTAATCCGTTGTTGGTTACCGTTTCCTCGCACTGACCAAGCACGCCAACAAGGTGTTAAGTTTATCTCTGCCAGCGAGTCGGAGTATACTTTCTCTCCTCAAGATAGCCGCCACAGTACACTCTATATGGAGAAACGTGCTGTGCAAGGTGAACCGACCGTATTTTCCGAAACATTTGAATATACCTCTAACGGTGAATGGTTCAATCTGAAAGCGGAAGACATTCTGCCCTACGATACAACTTCCGCTTTATATAAAGAATATACTGCCGAACGTGAAAAGCATATTATCTTTTCACCTCGCCTGCGTGAGCTTGCTGCCAAATTGACAGCCGGTGAAACTAATCCTTATCTGAAAGCCAAACGCATATTCCGTTGGGTAAACGATAACTTCCCGTGGGCGTCTGCGCGCGAGTACTCTACGATAGAAAACATTCCGGAGTATGTGCTCGATAATCGTCATGGGGATTGCGGTCAGGTAAGCCTGCTCTTTATTACCCTCTGCCGTATCAGCGGTATTCCGGCGCATTTTCAAAGCGGTTTTATGATGCATCCGCACGCATGGAACTTGCACGACTGGGCGGAAGTTTACTTTGAAGGTGTAGGTTGGGTTCCGGCCGATCAATCATTCGGTATACCCACTTTTGCCCGTAATGCCGATGAAGAGAACTTCTTCTTGGGTGGCATTGATTCTTGGCGCATGATCGTAAATACAGATTTCGGCATGCCATTAGTCCCCGAAAAGAAATACCCGCGCAGTGAGACAGTCGATTTTCAGCGTGGCGAAGTAGAATGGGAGGGAGGCAATCTCTACTTTCCGCAATGGGACTATCACATGGATATTAATTATCTGAATTACTAAGGTATTATAAGCCCTTTCGAAACAGATGATGTGTTTAGTTCAAACACATCATCTGTTATGCCCAAATGCATCATCTGTTTGATTTAAACGCATCATCCGTTTACCCCAAACAGATGATGTGCTTTTTTAGCTCCTATATGTCAGTCTTTTAACAGTCAGTAATCGTGCATAAATGCTAAATTGTCAGTCTCCGTCGTTAACCGCTGTTAAGCCCTAAATAGTCACTGTTAAAAGTGGACAAAAAAGAGTGACAAGGGGAATAAGTGAACGTTTTTTGTCGTTATTTTAACGTCGAAAGGTTAAATGAGATTTGAATATTAACAATTAAAGATCGAATAAAATTAGTATGAAACAGACAACAAAAAACATCCTTGGAGTTGCGGCAATCGTGCTCCTGAGCTCGGGAGTGGCTGGTATCACCACTTATAAGATGCTGAAGAAGGAAAGACCTGCCGCATTCAGCGAATTGTTCGAACAGAATCCTAGCAATCTGAAGCTGGCAGCTTACAATGCAGTAGATGCACAGCCGGTGGATTTGACTCAAGCTGCAGAAAACTCAGTTCACGCTGTAGTACATATACGTGCAAAGCAATTGGCTAAGACTCAAACTGTACAAGGTGGTGGAATGCCGGAAGATATCTTTGAATTCTTCTTTGGCGGTCGTGGTCAGCAACGTCAGATGCAAACTCAGCCTCGTGTAGGATTCGGTTCCGGTGTTATCATCTCCAAAGATGGTTATATAGTCACTAACAACCATGTAGTAGAAGGTGCAGATGAAATCACCGTTAAATTGAACGACAACCGCGAGTTGATAGGCCGTATCATCGGTACCGACCCCAGCACTGACTTGGCTTTGATTAAGATTGAAGGTGACGATTTCCCGACTTTGCCGGTTGGTGATTCCGAAGCATTAAAAGTAGGAGAGTGGGTATTGGCGGTAGGTAATCCGTTCAATCTGAACTCTACCGTAACGGCTGGTATCGTAAGTGCAAAAGCACGCTCTATCGGCGGACAAGCATCTAACGGACAAGGAGCGAATATCCAATCCTTCATTCAGACAGATGCTGCCATCAATCAAGGTAATAGTGGTGGTGCCCTCGTTAATGCCAGAGGTGAACTGGTAGGTATCAATGCGATGCTTTACTCACCTACAGGCGCTTATTCCGGTTACGGATTTGCCATCCCCACCAGCATGATGACCAAAGTGGTGGCTGATTTGAAGCAATTCGGTACAGTGCAACGTGCTCTTTTGGGTATCAGAGGTAGTGCTCTCGATACAGACTTGCAAACCGATGAAAGATGGGCGGAAGAACTGAAAAAGAAAGCTGAAGAACTCGGCGTCAAAGAAGGTGTAGTAGTCGCAGAAGTTGTTGATGGTGGATCTGCTGCCGGTATTTTGAAAGAAAATGATGTTATTGTATCATTGGACGGCAAGAAAATCAGTAAGTTCACCGATTTGCAGGAAACTTTGGCTAAACATCGTCCGGGTGATAAGGTGAAGGTAAAAGTTATTCGTAACAAGAAGGAACAAGAGTTTGAACTCACTTTGAAGAACGAACAAGGAACTACGAAAGTGGTAAAAGATGCCGGAATGGAAATCTTAGGTGCAGCCTTCAAACCCGTGTCTCCTGAAATGAAGAAACAGCTGAATCTAGGTTATGGTCTCGAAGTAACCGGTGTTTCTAGTGGTAAAATGGCTGATGCCGGTATCCGAAAAGGATTCATCATCTTAAAAGCTAATAATGTTCAGATGAAATCTGTTGAGGATATGGAGAATGTGATGAAATCCGCAGTGAAATCTCCTGACCAGGTATTGTTTATCACCGGTATGTTCCCCTCAGGTAAACGTGCAAGTTTTGCTGTAGATTTAACTCAAGAATAAAAAATAGAATCAATAGGTAAGAAGATTGTAATTTAAGCAAACAAAAACGAAAAAAGGGTGTCGTCATAATACATGTCGACATCCTTTTTGTTATAAAGGATAAGATATAAATTAGGTGAAAAAGTTAAGATAAATCGTACGTAACACAATATTTTATTGTAACTTTGCAACCCAAATCTGTTTTATAAGAATGAGACAACTAAAAATTACAAAAAGTATCACTAACAGAGAGAGCGCTTCTCTTGACAAGTATTTGCAGGAAATCGGTCGCGAAGACCTCATTAC